>JAKBXD010000060.1 GCA_021840785.1 Pseudomonadota bacterium | reverse complement strand
CGGCAAGGCGGCGAGTTCCTGGTTCTCCTTGTAGCTCATGGCGGATTTTCTGCCCTTGCCGCCATCCCGCTTGCCGGAACCCTTGCCGCCGCCACCTTCTACCGATTTTGCCGTGCGCTGCGACTCCATCTGCCAGCGCAGCCAGTCCTCGTAGCCGCCCGCATTCTGGCTGATCTGCCCGTCTTCCCCGAAGGCGATCACCTGGGTGACCACGTTATCGAGAAAGTCTCGGTCATGGGACACCAGGAAGATCGTGCCGGCGTAACTCTGTAAACGTTCTTCGAGCACCTCCAGCGTCTCCAGGTCCAGGTCGTTGGTGGGTTCGTCCAGCACCAGAATATTGGCGGGGCGGGCAAACAGGCGGGCCAGCAGCAAACGTGCGCGCTCGCCGCCGGAGAGCGCTTTGATCAGCCCCCGCGCCCGGCTGGGCGGGAAGAGGAAATCCTGCAGATAGCTCAGCACGTGACGGCGTTCGCCATTGATGTCGATAAAATCATTCCCGTCCGCAATGGCGTCCAACACCCGGCTTTCCGGGTCGAGGGTGGCGCGCATCTGGTCGAAGTAGGCGACCTCCTGCTTGGTGCCGCGGCGGACGGTACCCTCCTGTGGCTCCAGTTCGCCCAGGATCAGGCGCAGCAGTGTCGTCTTGCCCGCCCCATTGGGGCCGATAATGCCAACCCGGTCGCCGCGTTCGATGCGGGTGGAAAAATCGCGGATGACCGGACGCCCACCATAGGCAAAAGACACATGATCCAGCTCGGCAATGAGTACGCCGGAACGATCCGCCGTGCTGATTTGCAGGGTGGCCTGCCCCTGCTGCTGGCGACGGCTGGCACGCTCCTCACGCAGCCCCTCCAGACGGCGCAGGCGGCCCTGGTTGCGCTTGGCGCGGGCCTTGACCCCTTGGCGCAGCCAGGCCTCCTCTTCCGCCAGTTGCCCTTCCAGACGGCTGTCCGCCGCAGCCTCGGCAGCGAGGACTTCGGCCTTGCGGCTTTGATAAGCCGCAAAAGTGCCGGGAAAACTGCGTAGTATCCCGCGATCCAGTTCGATGATGCGGGTCGCCAGCCGGTCGAGAAAACGCCGGTCGTGAGTGACGAAGACCAGCGTGCCGCGATGGCGCAGCAGGGATTGTTCCAGCGCCAGGATCGCGGGCAGATCGAGATGGTTGGTGGGTTCGTCGAGAAAGAGCAGGTCCGGCTCGGCGACCAGGGTGGCGGCGATGGCTACCCGCTTGCGCTGGCCGCCGGAAAGAGCGCTGACCACCCCTTCAGCGGGCAGCCCCAGGCTGTCGCGCAGGGCCTCCGCCTTGTAGTCGATCTGCCAGGCATCGTGATGGTCGGCAAGGGCATGGGCATGGGCGTCGTCCGCATCGGCATTCTGCAAGTGCCGCCAGGCAGGATGCCCGGATTTGATGGCGGTGAGCAGGTCGTGCTCACCGGCCAGTTCCGGCTCCTGCGCCAGGTAGGCCCGGCGTATACCGGGCGCCACCCACAGCGTTCCCGCATCGAGGGGACAGAGGCCTGCCAGCACTTGCAGCAGGGTAGACTTGCCTTCACCGTTGCGGCCGATCAGGCCGACCCGCTCGCCGGCCTCCAGATTCAACTCGGCATGGTCCAGCAGCGCCCGGCCACCCCATTCCACTTGCCCTGCCTCCAGCCGCAGAATAGACATTCAGCCGACCCCATCCTTGTTATGCAAAATAAAGGCGTAGGGTACGGGGCGCGCTGCAGTGGCGCAAGCGGAAGCGTGTTCTCAGGTTCTGCGCGTCAACTCAGCAAACGCAGGGTGAGTGGGTAGCGATAGACCTCGCCATTACTGGCTTTGATGGCCGCCAATACACAGAATATCAAATTCACTATGAAAATCAGTGGGAAAATCAAGATGCCGATCAACAGGGTACTCAGGATGCTGGCCACCACATAAGCAATCAGCACGGTGATCTGGAAATTCAGTGCTTCTTTGCTCTGCTGCACCAGCCAGGCGGAGCCACTGTCTTTTTTGAGGAGGTAGACGATGAGCGCCGGGATGAACCCGAACAAGATGCCGCCCGCATGAGTGAGTGCGGCGATGTTACGATCGTCCTTGCTGGCTACTTCGACGAGATTGCTGGTTTCCATGGTTACGCTCCCTGTAGGGTGATGGATTTCGTATCGGGTCGACCGGGTGATGCCTCACTCTGAGTGGCCTGTGCCCACTATCATACTGAATTTTTTGTTAAAGAATAGCCTTTTGATCAAACAGCCCGACGGTGCTGGAATAATCGAATTGCCTCAATTTGGGGTAGCCTGACAATAGTGGACAGTCCCGTTTCAAGCGGCCAACCGTGTGAAGGACTGTGCGAACACAGCGGGAGCCAGATAACCAATCCGTGAATGCCGACGTTGGCGGTTGTAAAAAATCTCGATGTGTTCCCGAATAGTCGATTCAGCCTGTGCCCGAGTCTCGAAGCGTTGGCGGCGCCAGCGGTGGCCGATATGAGGCGGCTCTGGGCGTTTCTTGGGGTGGAGTTGCGGATTCCGCTGAACGTCCCCTAGCCCCGTGGGGATGTTCAGATTTGGAATCAGACTGTGGCGACAGGCTTTTAATAGAATTATTGACGAATATGCAATATATAATTAGAATATTGCAAGGTTAATCGAATCTTGGCGGAAATCAGGATATTTAAGTGACAGGCTGGATCGGATACCGCTGGCTGGCTGAGCGCTATAACGTCTCGGCGGTGCAACCATTTCGCGCCCAAAGCGCCATTGCCGGATCCAGAGCCACCGTGCGGGAGGGCGGCTACGTCCGTGAATTCTATACCCCGGTAGCCAGGCCTGCCAACACCTTGGCAGGCCATTTGGCCTTCGCGCTTAAGCACGAAGGCATCCATCTGGAGTTCCTGGCCAGGCTGTTCGAAGTGGCTCCGGCAGCCGACCTGGAAGCGTGGATTGTGGCCGAACCGACAGGCCAGTATGCGCGCCGCGCCGGTTTCCTTTATGAATACCTGACCGGGCGGCAACTGGCGTTTCCCGGCGTCGCAACCGGCAACTACGTCACCGCGCTGGACGAAAAGACCTATCTGACAGCCAGTCAGCCAGTTAATAACCCACGCTGGCGGGTGCGCGATAACCTGCCGGGCACTCGTGACTATTGCCCACTGGTGTTGCGCACCGCCCGGGTGCGGCAGGCTGAGCAGTACGATTGCGCTCAGCACCTGGCCGACTTGGAGGTCGAGTTCGGTGCCGACGTGCTGCAACGCAGTGCGATCTGGCTGACGATCAAGGAGAGCCGGGCGAACTTTGCGATCGAGCACGAAGAGCAACATGTCGATCGTGTGCGGCGTTTCGCCGCCGTGATGGAGCAGCGCTGTGGGCAGTACGAAGAGCCGCTGTCGGAAGGCGCACTCGGCGCACTGCAAGCACAGATCCTCGGACCGCGGGCGACACGTTATGGCGTGCGCCGCTCGCCGGTATTCGTCGGCGAGGTCGACGGCTTTACCGAGGTGGTCCATTACATCGCGCCTCACTGGAATGACACGCCAGCACTGCTGTCGGGCTTGCGTGAGTTCGCATCCCGCACGGTGGGCGCCTCGGCACTGGTGCGGGCCGCCGTGCTGTCCTTCGGTTTTGTGTACATACACCCGATGTCCGATGGTAATGGCCGTATCTCGCGTTTCCTGATCAATGATGTGCTGCGCCGGGACCAGGCGATCCCGGCACCCTTCGTTTTGCCGGTGTCGGCCACAATCATCAGTTCAATCGTCAACCGGCGCGGCTATGACCAGGTACTGGAACTCTTCTCGCGGCCGCTGATGCGCAAGTATGCAGAAGCCTGGCGCTTCGGCGCAGAGCAGGTCGCCGAGGACGGTGTGCACTACAACCTGCAGTTCGATGCCTACCAGGATGCGTTGCCGGCCTGGCGCTATCCCGATATGACCGACCATGTCGAGTACCTTGCAGAAGTGGTGCAAACAACCATCGAACAGGAAATGCGCAAGGAAGCAAACTATCTGCGCAACCTGCGCATGGCCCGCGAACGCATCAAGATGGTGATCGAAGGTCCGGATGGGGATATCGACCGCATCCTACGATCCGTGCGTGATAACGGCGGCAAGGTGTCCAACAAGCTGCTCAGGGAGTTCCCGATATTGGCCGACAAGGCCATGACCAACGAGGTGGAAGCCATTATCCAGGCCGTGTTTGTGCAACCATAAGCTCCATTTATTTCTGAGCGCGCATCATCATTTTTGGTTCACCAGATTGGCTTTATTCCGGTGTTGTGCCAGCAATGGCGAGTACGTCATTGAGCGTTGTTTATCCATTGACGGAGTGGGTGGTGATCGTCCGGCATCCTGTGGTGGGTTGTGTGTCTTTGTATGAAAAAGCGGGCGGCTTATCAGAAGACGGACTGTTTCTGACCCGGGCGCGTAGTGCGATGAGTCATTTCCCAGGGGCAGAATGATTGCCACCGATGGGCCGGACCTTTAGCATAGACCCATGCCAGATACATTCACTGACGAACAACGTCAATTCCTGCAACTCCTGCGTCTACCCGTGCCCGGCGAAGCGCCGCCGGAGATGGCGCCGGCGAAACCGTCGGCAAAAGCCGTAAGCGCCGTGCCGAATCGGTCTGTATCCGCGCAAACGACGTCTGTCTCTGCCTCGATGCGCCCTGCAGAAACGCCCGTGATGCCGCCGGAGTCACTCCCCCGTCCTGTAGAAGAAGGGGTCTCCGTATTGCGCAACGCGGTGCCAGCGACTGCTACCTTATCCACAGCGGTGGCTCCGACTCCGGTACGCAGCACGTCTCCACTGTCCAAGGCCGAAGCCCTTCAAGCCCCAGTGCTTGCCACGCAGGCAAGCCCCTCTTCTGCGGACCCGCAACGGATAACACGCATCGCCACTCTGGACTGGCGTGACCTCAACAGCATGGTCAGCACCTGTCAGGCCTGCCCCCTCGGCGAAACCCGCAAACATGCCGTATTCGGTGCGGGTAACCCGCGCGGGTCCTGGCTGTTTGTCGGTGAGGCGCCGGGTGCGGAAGAAGACCGCCGCGGCGAAGCCTTTGTGGGTCGCGCCGGTCAACTCCTCGACAACATGCTCCGCGCCATGGGCCTGAGCCGCGAGAAAGACGTCTATATTGCCAATATCCTCAAATGCCGCCCTCCCAACAACCGTGATCCGCTGGGTCCGGAGGTGCAGGCGTGCATGCCTTACCTGCAGCGCCAGATCGACCTCTTGCAAACCCGCGTGATTGTCGCGCTGGGGCGCTTTGCGGCGCAGGGCTTGCTTCAGGTGGATACGCCGCTCAGCCAATTGCGCGGTACGACCCAGCACTACCAAGGCATTCCCCTGATTGTCACCTATCACCCCGCCTATCTGCTGCGTAACCCGATTGATAAGCGCAAAGTCTGGGAGGATCTGAAGCGGGCCTTGGGGGTGTTTGCGGAGTTGCAGAAATAACGGTGTCATTGATTTTACAAGATCCGCGAGGCTGATGATGTGTATTACCAGGCGGATGGCGTAGATCCAAACGCAGCCGGCCAGAATGAGAAAGCCTGCCTGTCAATGGCACATTGAAGACGGTTTTGCTCACTGCCAGAACAATCCCGGAGAGACGTTGCCGGACACGGCAGGCAAGGGCAGAGGACAGCGGTTGACCAAGGCCTTGCCCGAGGCCTCTTGCGGGCAACCGAGGCGGTAGGCCAGGATGGGCACGGGAATGGCCTCGGCTGCCTTGCAGCGGGCGGCGTCGGCACCGCCGCAGTCCACATTGAAGCCAAGGATGCTCGCCGCCGCCCAGGCACGGAGAGCGGGCAGGTTTTGGGCAAGGGCCTGGGGATTGCGCACGAAGAGGGTGATGCGGGCGTTGGCATCCAGCTCCGGCCGGGTCTTGTCCCTGGGTAGGCCGAGATAAATGCCATCCACCGCGCCCAGCAACTGTACGGCACCCTGGTGGTTGACCACGACCAGGGACTGGACGGTAGCGTTGTGCGGCTGGAAGCCCCAGACGAGGGTGTTGCCGTTAGGTAGCCCCATGTGGGGGAGGGGATAAATATCCATGCCCCGCTGAATGCGCTGCAGGAGCGGTGCCGACTTTTGGCCGGGGCTTTGGAAGATCACCCCACCCGCAAAACGCTGCAAAGCGGCCGCTTCCAGAGGGGCTTGCTGGTGTTCCTCGATGTCGCGTAGCGCAAAACTACGTTTGCGCATGGTTTCGAGGACGCAGTCTCCATCACTGCCGCAGGCTCCGAGTTCCTTTTCGAAGACTTTTTGGCTTGCCAGCAGGTGGGTGCATTCGGGGGTGCCCACTCCGGCCGCGCGGAGCGCTTGCTTATAGCCATGCATTAACGAACTGTCCAACAACAGGAGGTTGTCGGTCCAATGCTTTGGCTTATAGTGGCAAATGGCCTTTTGCAGAGGAGTCTGTGGGTGACTGCAGGTAGGGGCAAAGGCGTCGGGGATCTTTGTGGCGATCACCGGGCAGTTGAGGAGGGCATCCGCAGCGTCGGCGCTAAGGCTGACGCCCAGGACTGCACAGAAGCCGATACCGAGAAATATTTGTCGCCGCATTTTGTGATCTCCTGATTTGAAGTGAACGTGAAAAACTCAGGCCCAGCGCGGACGCCGTGGGTTTTCCCACCACGCCGAGCGATTGATGGCGGCAGGGGGCTTGGGTGTGCAGGGGTTCCCCTGTTTCGGTAGGGCGTTGTTTTTAATCGCAGCGGTCAACATCTTTGCGCGCCGCAAGAAGCGGTCTTCAAACTTCGCCCACTTCGCCGTCTTTGAGAGCCGTCTGAATTCTTCTGTCGCTTTTTGCCATTCTCCCCGATAATAATACCTGGCCACGCTCTGGATATAAGCGTGGTACTTCATATCGGTGAGTGTGGTCTGCACGGCGGCCGGTAATGACCAGAAATTCATCTTCGGTTTGGAGTTTTTGTTGAAAAGAGCTGCTGCGTCTTCGGCGTAGCCATGTTTGACCGCAGAAGAAATAAACTCCGATTCTAATGGGCTAAGGTGCGGATATTGACCATTATCTTTGTAATATTTATTGAGCGCAGAGACAGATTCATCTTTTCTCAATCCGATAAAAGGATTGATGCGCGTCATTAAAGATTCAATGTCTATATTTGATGGGTTGCCATATTTGTGCGCTTCGATGTTCATATAATATTTTAGGCTGTCTACGGTTTGTTGTCCAAGGTCCACGCCCTGACCGACGGTGACCCCACTGGAAGCTATGGCCTTTTGTATCGGATTACCATTTTTATTTATTTTGAATTTTGGCCCCAAGTTCTTACCTGTTTTGACGTTGGTGCTGAAAGCTCCTGGCACGTAGAAATCAAGCATCGCACCCTCGTTCTTTTTTATAAAATCATAGTCCACCCGATCGATGATAGAACAAATTGCGGTCGGTTTTTGTGGTTTCTGGCCATGATGGTCAACTACAGGTTGTGTGATCGCTGTTGTAGGTCCTGGCTGGGAAGGTGTTTGATAAATGGGGCTATCATCGCGCGGATAACAGATCTTCCTCTGCAGAACCTCGAGGCGTTCCTCGTAGGCCGCTTTGACACAAGCGGCGTCCGCACCGCAGGCATTTCTCCTTTGAAGCCACTTCTTCTGTGTTGCCCTAGTTTCGGTGACGAGGTGGGTGTAGTGCCCTGTGTCGGAGAACACCTTCATGAATTTATTGTAAACAACCGTAAGATCGCGATCCAGGAGGAGAAGTTTTTTGTCTCCACAAATGGTTTGCTCGTTAAAGCTTGATACCCTACTACAATCAATAGCCTCAGCATCGCCGGGGAGCGTGGCACATATAGTCATCACCAGGACGCCTAACGGCATTGTGGCGAATAATTGGGGGTGGTGCCGCATCTTTCTGGTCTCCTGAATAGCCTATGGACCGCGTTTTAATTTAATGCACACAAAATTCCGGATCTGGGGGCGGCGTGTAGTCGCCAATGTCAGGAGCCGCTAAGGGTTTAAGCGAATCGACGTCCTCCGTGGATTCTGGGAAGTTGCCATTTTTGTCCTGCCCTTGCTCTACCGTCGCCTTGCTCGGCAACCCCTCCGCCAGCACCGGACTTTGCATCCGCATCACCGCCTCGGCCTGCATGGGAATCCCCCAGCGGGTTTTGCCATCAGCTCCTGTTACCGGACTCAGGCGGACGCCAAAAAGGCTGGGTAGGCCTACATTCCCCAGTCCCTTATCCATCTGGTAGAGTCCCCGACCAATCTGATTGATGAAGGGCACGATGAGCGGTTGAACAGCCGTGATCTGCACCTTCAGGAGGGTCGCGTCCTGCACGGACAGATGGCTGCCGCTGCCCACGCTGGTCCGGCGATAGCCGAGATGGTCCACCGGTATCGCCCTGACCCATGCGCCTGACGCATCGCGAGTCTGCTCGGCAAAATCATCGAAGGCCTCGCGGGTAGGACTGAGCACCCGGATAGTGGCCTGACCTGCCGCCACCTTGGCCGTGGCATAACCCTGGGCGAGGGCAGATAAATTCTGGCCGTGGGTATAGAGCGGTGTCAGCCCGCGGGCCAGGGCATCGCGCATGGCCTCGACACGGGCTTCGTGTAAAGTCCCCGCCCGTACCGCCTCCTGGGTGGCGACTTCCAGTTGGGCGCGGGCCTGATAGAGTAACGCCGTCTGAAAGGTGCCGAGCAGGGCGAGCAGCAAGGCAGGTGCGGCAATGGCGAATTCCACCGCGCTGGCACCAGCCTCCTGGCGGGCTGCCGCGTCCGGTAAGCCGCATCGCGGCCTGCGTGCCATCTGCTTTGTCCCAGTGCGGACTCTACGCTCCATGATGCATATCCTCCTGCCCACGCAAGGGCTCCTCGGCCTGGAAGATGGACAAATCCACCGGCAAGCCGCGTTCGCGCATGACCTCGTAGAACTCCGGCACCGCACCTGTGGCACGGAAGATGCCGCGCACCCTGCCCTCGGCGTCATAACCCCGCTGCTTGTAAGTAAACAATTCCTGCAACTGGATGGTGCCGCTCTCGGTGCCGGTCACCTCACAAATGCTCGTCACCTTGCGCGAGCCGCAGGAAAAGCGCGTGATCTGAACAATGATGTCCACGGCGGAGGCGATTTGCTCGCGGATGGCAGTGAGTGGTAAATCCATGCCCGCCATCAGCACCATGACTTCCAGCCGGGAGAGCATGTCACGGGCCGTGTTGGCGTGGGCGGTGGTAAGCGAGCCGTCATGGCCGGTGTTCATAGCCTGCAGCATGTCCAGGGCTTCGCCGCCGCGACACTCGCCTACCACGATGCGGTCGGGACGCATGCGCAGGGCGTTGCGCACCAGTTCGCGGATGGGAATCTGGCCTTTGCCCTCCATGTTGGCGGGGCGCGCCTCCAGTGTGACTAAATTGGGCTGATAGAGGCGCAGTTCTGCCGCGTCTTCAATGGTCACAATGCGCTCGTGATCGGGTATATAGTTGGAGAGCACGTTGAGCAGGGTGGTCTTGCCCGAACCGGTGCCACCGGAAATGATGATGTTCTTGCGCTGCTGCACGCAGACTTGGGTAAAATGAGCCATGCGCGCCTCAATGGATCCGTAGGCCATGAGGTCCTCCATTTGCAGACGCTTTTTGGAGAACTTGCGGATGGTGATACAGGCGCCTTTCAGGGACAGGGGCGGGATGACGGCATTGACGCGGGAGCCGTCGGCCAGGCGCGCGTCCACCAGCGGCGAGCTTTCATCAATACGGCGACCGATGGGGGCGACTATGCGGTCGATGATGTGCCGTACCGCCAGCTCACTGCTGAACAATGCCGGAGCCGCCAGCAACTTACCCTGCCGCTCGATAAAGACTTCATCATAACGGTTGACCATGATTTCGGTGATTGTGGCATCGGCTAGGAAGTCCTCCAGAGGGCCGAGGCCCACCGCTTCGTCCAGCACCTCTTTGACGAGGCGTTGCCGGTCGAGCTCCGGGGGTGGGTTCATCCGCCAGACCACTTCTCGCACCAGTTCGCCCACCATGCGGCGGAGCTCTTCGGGAGACAGTACACCAAGATCGACACGGCGTAGATCCATCTGACTGCGCACCGTCTCATGGACCACCCGCACCAGCGCGAGCCAGCGGGCGTCGTAGAAGGGACGAACCAACTCTGGCGCAGTTTCTACTACCGCTTTGATGGGTGTAGTCGGCGACATGGGGATGCTGCGGCCATCCTCCGTGAAGATTGGAGTGTGCCGATCCTCGCTATCGAAACGCGGCAAAATTTGCAGACGATATCCGGCGACGACAATCTCGTCGTGGGCCTCCACCGGCCCATAGGCGCGCATGCGTTCGCCGTTGACCAGCACCGCGCCAAAGCCGCCCAGTCCCTCAATATAAACCCCACCCTGCTCGGCATATATCCGCGCATGTTCCTTACCAACATTCCAGCCTTCCATGCGCAGATGGACGTGCTCTGCTTTACCCAGCAGACAGACACCATCGCTGGGCGTAGTCTCCTGGGTTCCCGTTTTGGGATGTGACGCGCGGACCATAAACATGGGATTTTCTCCTAACGGATAATGCCTTTTTCGGAATTTCTTTTGTACATGTTTTCGAGATAACGGGCATGAGATTCCGCGTCGATATTTTCTAACGAGTTGGCAGTAATCACCTTGGGAGTGACCAGGAACACCAAATCTGATTCGTTATCCCTAAAGTCGTCTGATTTGAAAAGGTATCCAAGAATTGGAATGTTCTCCAGTCCGGGTATTTTATTGCTGTTTTGTGAAAGGTTATGATCCACCAATCCGGACATAATCAGCGTTTCCCCATCTTTCAGGTTGATTTCTTCCTGGGTACGGCTGGTAAAGAATCCAGGCACACCTCCAACGGTGAGAGAGGGATCAATATTACTTATTTCCGTGAATATTTTCAGGCTGACATTATTCCGGTCGTCTGCTACCGGAGAGAATTTAAGGCGAATACCAAAATCCTTGAAGATCACTGAGGTCTGGCCGAAACCAA
>JAKBXD010000059.1:8269-11225 GCA_021840785.1 Pseudomonadota bacterium | reverse complement strand
CCTTCATTTTCCCAGGCCCAGAGGTTATAGTAACGGCCCACCATGCCGGTGTAGCTCAGTCGGTAGAGCAACTGATTCGTAATCAGTAGGTCGGGCGTTCGATTCGTCTCACCGGCACCATTAAATCAAAGACTTACAGCGCTCCCTACCGGCCACAATCTCGAATATGCCATAATCCTGCCATAACGCGTATGGCAAAAAGGGGGGGAGTTATGGCGACGTTCCGTAAACGGCCGGGGCCGCGCGGTGCTGCGGTCTGGCAGGCGCAGATCATCCGCCGGGGTCACGAGCGGCAATACAAGACGTTTGACACCAAAGCCGAGGCCGAGGCATGGACGCGCCAGATAGAGGGAGAGATGGACCGGGGGGTTTTCACATCCCGGGCGGAGGCCGAGGCCACGACCTTGCGTGAAGCCCTGGACCGTTACATGATTGAGGTCAGTAGTAAGAAGCGGTCCGGCAATCGCGAGTCGTATATTATCCGTGGCTGGCAATCTTCAAGCCTCGCGGCGCGCTCCTTGGCCTCTATTCGAGGGAAAGACTTGGCGGCCTTTGTGAGAGAGCGCGAGTCGCGCGGCCTTAGCCCCAATACGATTCGCCTGCATCTCGCTCTGCTATCTCACCTATTCAACACCGCCCGGACGGCATGGGGCATGGAGTCCTTATCGAACCCGGTAGACCTTGTGAAAGGTCAGCGCCCCAAACTCCCGCAAGGCCGAAACCGCCGCTTGGTCGGTGACGAGCACGCCCGCCTCATGGCGGCCGCCCAGGTTTACGGTGGAGAGATTGGCCCGCTCATCACTTGGGCCATCGAGACCGCCATGCGCCGCGGGGAGATTGCCGGCATGCGTTGGGAACACGTGGACCGCGAGGCGCGGGTCTTGCTGATACCGAAGACCAAGACCGGGACGCCCCGGGAGGTGCCGTTGTCGCGGGCGGCGCTGGCGGTCCTGGATGAAAAATCGACTGTGGTTTTAAACCACAGTCATATTAAACAAGGACTTATCTGGTCTCTTCGCGCGGATTCGATCTCGCAAGCCTTTAAGCGGGTCTGTAAGGCGGCCGGCATTACGGGACTGACCTTCCACGACTTGCGCCACGAGGCCGCGTCCCGGCTCTCTGAAAAGAAATTCAGCCCCCTGGAGGTCGCGGCGATCACCGGGCACAAAACTATGCAGATGGTGAAGCGGTATTCGCATTTTCTGGCGAAAGATTTTGTGGGGAGGATGGGATGAGACGACGGCGATGGACTGTGCGATGATCGGCAAAATAATTGGTGGGGTCGGGCTTGTGTTGGCGATGTATGGGGCATTCATGTTGGCGAGGTCAACACCGAGCGGCTATTCAATGCCATTTTGGGGTGATGCAGGGACTGTTGCATCCCTTCAACAGACAAACGACAAGCTTAAACGTGGCCAGCAACGGGCCATGTGGTGCATTTTTGCGGGATTTGCCTTTCAGCTAGTAAGTCTCTTCTTCTAGCCCTCACGCAAAGTCGCGCTTCTTGGCGCTTAGCACTCTGTCACCCCTCCTAAAGTTTCAAAAAGATCTTTTAAAAGATCTTTTCGTGTGCTATGATTTCGCACAGTCAAAGTTGGAAGGATATTCGATATGCCAGCAGAGAGGGCGCGGGATAAGACGCCACGACCACGTCACGTGAACGGGAGCAAACAACCGCTTCGACCAAATGAAACAGTCCACCCGCTGCCGACAATCGTTGGCGGTTTTTCTACCGTGCTGGCCGATCCACCATGGCGATTCACTAATCGCACGGGTAAGGTCGCGCCCGAGCATAGACGATTGGACCGATATTCGACGATGACGTTGGCCGCGATAAAGTCCTTGGGAGTGTCCGAGATCCTGGCACACAATGCCCACCTATACCTATGGGTGCCCAACGCCTTGTTACCGGATGGCTTGGAGGTCATGGCCGCGTGGGGCTTTCGCTATGTCAGCAACATCATTTGGGCGAAGCGCCGCAAGGACGGCGGCCCCGATGGGCGCGGCGTGGGGTTTTACTTCCGAAACGTCACCGAGATACTACTCTTCGGGGTACGCGGGTCCATGCGGACGTTACCTCCCGGCCGCTCACAGGTCAATATGATTGAAACTCGCAAGCGGGAGCATTCTCGGAAGCCGGACGAGCAGTATAAGCTCATCGAGTCCTGCTCGCCGGGCCCCTATCTTGAACTATTTGCGCGCAATGCCCGCCAAGGCTGGACGGTATGGGGTGAGGAATCGGCGGATGGTGCAGCGCCGCGCGGTGTTGTGCACAAAGGATACGCTGGCGGACCTATCCTACCGCTCCTGTCCCCCAATGAACACATCGACGTCGAACGCGCTACAGCGATCGCCGTGGAGCTGCACGCACGCTATAAGGCGGGGCAAAGCGTTCGAGATCTGGCCGAAGACACAGGGTACTCTATCCAGCGCGTTCGTGGGCTTTTGGGTATGGCCGAAACGCCGATGCGTCCTCGCGGTCGCAAGGCTCAAGCCGGAGGGCGGTAAGGCTGTTGGTTCCATGTGGCTTCGGTCGCCGCGACAACCAGTAGAGGGCATGTCCCCATGACGCCCCGCCGCACCCGCAATTCGGCCTTCTCGAGGTTCGTGGTCGTGGATGTGTTGAGGTCGATGGGTAATCGTGTAACCTGTCGCTCTACCGGGAGGGTTTGCTGGTAGGTGTGCCAGAGGTTTTCAGCAAGCTCTTTAAGAGCGATTCTGTCCTGGGTAATCAGGACGGCCGCCGAAATGACGCCGGCTTCATGCCATGCGCGGTAGGCGGCCAGGTCACGGTCCAGATTCCCATCCTTAGCGTTCCACTCCACATCCAGCGCCACGCGGCCCTTAAAGTTATCGACCAGATAACCCTCCTGGCGGACGGTGGGCAGTTTACTAATGACAACGTCACGTTTGTTGAGCAAGATTCCCTGGGTTTCCAGGTCGACACGGACCTCTT
>JAKBXD010000059.1:0-8259 GCA_021840785.1 Pseudomonadota bacterium | reverse complement strand
GTTTCCGCCGGCCCGCAGCCATTGCTGGGGGTCCAGCGCAAAGCTCGTTAGGACATCGGTGATATCCCGCCACTCATCCGGGCACACAGAGCGTAGCACAGCGGCCGCGGAGCTCGTCTCCAGGAAGGTCCATCGGGCGCGAATCGCCGGGGGAAGGACCAACGGGTCTTCGTAAGTGCGGGTTTCAAACATCGTCTACCTAGCAGCCTAAATACCCATGCAGTCTACATCGCCTTGGCCACAAACTGCTAGATCCATACGCGACCACCCCCCTCCTTTCCCCGGGGTCCGCCTCAAGAAACGCGTCGGCTAAAATGGTTGTATGTCCGACGACCTCGCAATCTACAAAGATACAGCCACGGGAACCGTCTATGTGCTTGCCTCGCGCGACCACCGCGGGGTCACCCTGCGCGACCTGAGCTCCGATCCTGGAGATCCGGACGGCGTGATCGTGGTCAGTGAATGGGAGCTGTGGCAGGCCGTTCAGACCGGCCGGTGGCAGCGGTGTGCCTAGCGCGAACCCGCCCGACCTTCAACATCTGCGTCACCTCCACGGCGCTGTCCGGCAGCAAGAGGACCTGGTCGGGAGGTCGGCGTATAACCAAGCTTCTATTGCTTCGGCTCGTCGGTTTGTGGCTAGATACAGACACAAGGACTACGGCCAGCGCGTAATGATATGCCTAGGAGCCAAACGAGTGACGATAAGCGACATCGCGGGGCTGAGTAAACCGCTAAGCAAACTTATTGGCGTGGTGTCTGAGGGCATTGGTACGCTCTATCGCCCCACCAAGATTCGACGAGAAGCCGCGGCTCACGCTCACGCACAGCAAATCGCCGCTCTAGCCAAGGCTAAAACGGATATCAAGGTGCGGGAACTTCAATTCGACGCGCTATCGCAACGCGTTGAGACATTGCTTTCGGAGCGACCGGACCTTGCTGAGCGAGCACGGATGAGGGTCCTGACGCGGGAGATTGAGGGCGTACTCAATATTGAAGCCATCGCCGATGCCGCAGCCACCGAATTGCCTAACGATGTTTCTGACAAACCGCTTGATGCGGATTGGCGCCGGAAGTTTTTTCTGGAAGCCGAAAATGTGTGCGATGCCGATATGCAATTATTGTGGGGGAAAATCCTAGCTGGCGAGATCGCCGCACCTGGCACATTCAGCGTCAGATCCCTCGACACCCTACGGAGACTTTCCCGCTCAGAAGCCGAGATATTTCAGCGCGCATGCAGTCTGGCCATGAAGGATGGATGGATTGCCCTGCCTTCGCAAGACCTCAATGTCGCTCTGGAGCTTTTCGGCCTTCCATTTGACTCGATTTTGGCATTGCGCGATGCCGGGCTTCTGCAGCCGAGTGATACTCTGGCGAAAATCTTCAAAACTGGCATCCCGTTGAACCAGATTATGGGTGCTGCGCCTTCACAAAACCCAATACCCGCCATTAAGATTCGGGTCGAGCTTAATAATAATGGCGTCCTTATCCAGTTGACCTCACCAGCAGAAACCTTTCATGTGCCCGCACTTATTTTCACAAAATCCGGAACGGAACTACAGAGACTAATTAACGATGCGGCAAATCCGCAATATCTGACATCTATTGGGGAGGCGTTGCGGAGGCAAGGAGTTACGGCAAAACGCGGTACAACCACACAGGTCAGGGAAGGTCTGTTCCTTACAACATTTGAGCAAGACCTATAGATAAGGAGGTTGACACCTTATACGGTTGTGCTACGATTCGGGATAAGGCAGTACGCGCCAGCTGGGCGCGCAACAAAAACAGCATCAAAAAGTGCTGATTCTACAGAAATCCGGGTAGAGTTCAGGACCCCCAGGACAGATCTGTCCTGAGAAAATCCCCAAAAAATGGCTTTACCCCCGGGCGCGCCTGCGCGCGCCACGATCCCCGGCTAATTCCCGGCGCCTTTGTGCGCCCTCGTTTTTCATCCCGCTCGACCCGGCGAGCTTGCGTTTTCTACGCTCGTGCGAGGATCGTTTTTATGCACATCACTTTGGATGATATTGCGGACATGGCCTCCCCTGGATGGGGAGGTTTGGGTGTTGAAATTCCGGATCTTTTGGATGAGGACCGTGGTTTTGAAGAGGTCTTGGAAGAATCCGGGGATGATGATTATGAAGAAATCGGCTTAAAAAAGGCCGTTCCAGAGGAAAAACCAGAGCCGGAGGGGAAAAAACCATTCCGCCAGGGAGATGACGGCCGCCGGGAAGGTTTGAGCACGGCAGAAATGTGCAATCACTGTAAAAATCGGATGCTGCGCAAAGACATTCTTGAGCAGGAGTTCCTGGCGATTCGCCAAATTTACCCTGCAAACGGCGCGGACCTGAAAATCCTTATATGGCTGGCCGCCGGCCTCTCTTATCAAGAAACCGCCGAGCGGGTCGGGCGCACAACCAGGACAATCAAAAACGCCGTTCACCGGCTGCGCCAATTCCGCGACCATGGAACTGTAAAGTTGGTGCCGGCCGAGCAGGTGCAGACGGTGGAGGCTCTTATGGAGCCGCTGCCAAAAAGCCGGGCCGGGCGGAAGAAAAAGATCACAGAGAAAAAGGTCGCAGAGATCACCGCGGGCGAGATCATCCAACTTGATCTCTGCGGCGACCCAATCCAGCCAGCCATGGTCCAGGCCAGCGCTCGGAAGGCGCGCCGACAGCCGACCGGCGTGCGCCGTCCGCGCGTGCCGCAGGTGGCGCCGGGGCAGCTGGAGCTTTTCCAGGATTTCCAGGAGGCCGCATGACAACCCAACAACGGCCACCGTCCGCCCAATGGGTCGGAGATCTCGCGCGGGACTACATTGATCTCCTAGAAAAACGCGCGCATGGGGAAACCGACCACGTACCATCCAGCTTGCCAGAAATAGATAAAGTCGTCGGCAAAACGTGGCTATCCCCCGGCCGACTAATCGTCGTAGCGGCGCGCCCAAGGGTCGGAAAATCGGCGCTCGCGCAGCAATTATGTGAGGCTGTGTCAATAGACAAAACTGTGTTATATGTCAGCTTAGAAATGAGCGCCATGGAATTGATAGAGCGATCCATAAGCCGGAGAAGCGGGGTATCCGTGAACCGGTTGAGGGAGGCGGACAATCTCAAAGATGCAGACTACTCTAGGATCGTGGACGCTTTAAAATGGATCAATGGGCTTAACTTCCTGGTTGATTCTCGAAGCTCAAGTTCGGATGAAATATTAAACAAAGCGCGATTGATCGCTAAGTCCGTGCAACCAGCCGGGCGTCCTCCGTTAGGATTAGTAGTGGTTGACTACATCCAACTGATTGCCGGGGATCGTGGCCGGCACGGCAACCGCGAACAAGAAATTGCGGGCATAAGTCGGGGATTGAAGATGTTAGCCAAGGAGCTGAACCTGCCAATCGTTGCCATTTCACAACTGAACAGGGCAGTGGAAAATCGGCCCAATAAACGCCCCGATCTGGCCGACCTGCGAGAGTCAGGAGCCATCGAGCAGGATGCGGACTTGATATTATTTTTGTACCGCGATGAGCTTTATAACCCAGCAACTGAAAGCAAAGGCACGGCAGAGATTATCTGTCGCAAAAACCGTCACGGTCCAGATGGGACGGCGCTCATGGGGTGGATAGGAGAGAAGATGGAGTTTTGTGATGTGCAAGCCCTCCCAAGTTGCCAGCCGGTTGCGCCTGCCCCCGGCAAACCCAAACGGGGCTTAGCCAATATCATGGGGGGCGGTGCGGATGAGTTTAATAAGAAGAACGGAAACGGAGTTGGCAATGACTGCCCTTTTTAAAAAACCAAAACAACTCATCCCGACGACGTCTGCACAAGTGGCGCGGATGCTAATTTTTCAATCCACCCGATCCCCGGTATTGTTAACAGGGGATTGGGTAACGACGGACTGGGGAAAAGCCCGCATCAAAGGCCGGCTTGGGCAGCGGCATGCGGACGTGATGGAGATCACGCAACGCACCGCACTCCAAACCTTCACGGAGGCGGACGGGCGCGTTCAAATACTCACAGATCCTTATACTCTGCGGCGCGCACTCGCCTCCGGGAAACGACGTAAGAGAACCGCAAAAAAGACGCTGTCGCTATACAGCTCGGAGGAGCTAAATATTCTTTTTGATGACCTACGGAACGCGGACGTCGAATGGGAAATTAATGGCGGCAAACGAGGTGGGGTAACAAAGATCGTTAATGCCAAGGAGTGGGCGACCATCACATCACTCGACCCGCTTAACCCAGGACAGGAGCGGCGGCTCTGGAAAATCACGCTAAGCGCTCCATGGGCGGCCCTGATGGGAGATATAGGATTGTGGTACGACCCAACGGCCATCATTCATATGAAAAATAGCATATCGAAGGCGGTGGCGCGGCTACTTCTAGGGCACGACAGGAAAAAGTGGCACCAGACCGGCCTATTATTGGAGACAGTGTTAGACCAGCTAAAGATCCCTCGCGGGCAAGGACGATGGGATGCCAAACGGAGGTTAGCAGAGGACATGGCGGGGTTTGGAGTGTATGGCCTGGAGATATCAGACGGGCACATCATTGACACGCGCACCCTGGCACAGACGCCCGGCCCACTGGCACAGACGCCCGGCCCACTGGCACAGACGCCCGGCCCACTGGCACAGACGCCCGGCCTTATAGGGTTTAATAGGGCTTTATAGCCCTATAGAGGTCGTGGCCTTGGGCCTAACGGCCCTGGCCCCTCCCAACCCAAACCGTGGCGGACGCGAAGCGTCCGGTCACCCCATACAGATCCTTAGCTCTGCTGCCTTCCACAGGAAACATGGGCACCCCCCCAACAGCTGTGCAGTCCTCCAACACCCAGCCACCTGACACCCCTGCAGAACCACAGGGGGCGCTGATCGGCGGCGCGCCCGAGCGCGAGCGCATGCCCCGCGCGGCGGGCACCAGTGGCGGCGCTAGCCGCGAGCCCACCCCACCCAATTTCCCCCAAGCCCCATGGGGTGAAGCCCCCACCCCTTGGGGGCAAGGAGGTACACATCATGAAGGCCAACAAGCCGTATCGTACTTTTATGATTGCGTGGGGGGCCATGATCTTTTTGACCATTGCGGCCGCCCATGCCCGCCAGCTGGGGGCCGTGAATTTTGCAAACGGCTCCACCACCCCTACCAGCATCTCAAAGGCGCTTTTGAGCCAGGCCAAGTCTGCCACATCTAAGCCCGGCCAAGTTGTGCTTTTGCGTGCAGGCGCCTCGCCAGTTGGGGGCCGTGCCTATAATTTTGTGCTGTCCGGCGAGCGCGCGGCCTCGGTGCGCAACTCGTTGGTGCAAGCCGGCATCCCGCGCCGTAAGATCATCTCCCAGTTCGTGGGGATCGTGCATCGTGGATCGGCGGCCAAAGACCGCCAGGTGATCGTGGACGCGACCACCCGCGCGGCGTTGGGGCTCGCAACCCCGACCGGCCAGGGACAGCGGGCAGCACTGAATCGCCTGGAGGCGCAGGTGTCCAGCCTGGAGGCGGCAGCTCACAAGTCCATGCCCAAGGCGGTGCCGGTGAAGGCCAAGGCTCGCCCGTTTTATACCGGATCGGCCTGGTACACAACGCGGACAATGGCGGAAAATTCTTTTGCGCCCGGGTACAGTGGCACTTCCACCGCCGGCGACAACTACCAGTCAAGCGGGTATGGATTTGCTTTCCACACCCGCCGTCCGGTGGATTTTAATTTCTGGACGCCCTGGACGGTCCCGCTGCGATTCTCTCTGGCCGGCATGTCTCAAAAGTGGCAGGTCTCTAACCCGGTTCTGCAGGGGACCGAAAATGTGATCTTGGGGTTTAATACGATCTTGTTTGCCCCACTTAACACCCGCGACTCGGTGGGCACCCAATATCTCCATGGGTCCGTCCAGTCCCCATGGAATCTTTGGGGGGTGACGTTCACTCCCGGGATCAAGATCGGCTGGCTGGGCGAGCAATCGTTGTCAGGCGGGGAGACGAGCCAGTGGATGTCCCCCACTTGCACCACCCAGGGGTGCCCCACGATCACCACAGCCTCGACCACGGCCGTAGGCGGAAGCGCGATCTCGGTGACCCCGAGCTTGTCGATCTCCGGCCAGGGATGGAAGGTCGGGTATTCCCAATCTCCATGGGGCGCAGGCGGATTCCATGCCCCACGTGTTTTGATGGGAACGGTCCATGGGCGTGGTGTGAGCCTGTCTTTGGGCGCAGCCTTCCCGGACTGCCAAATCTGCGCAACCAATGACGCTTCCATCACAATGGGTAAAATTGTGAAAGTCGGCGTCCGTGGCGATGGATGGGGCGGCGGGCTCACTTATGTGGGCGGTGAAAAGTTCGAGTCTTTTGGGGCAGTGATGCCCGGAACTCTGATGCAGGCGTTGGCTCCATACAATCCGGCCCGTCCATGGAACAGTTATAATCCAGGGTTAACCATTAGTCTAACGAAGCGCCTGACGCCCGAACTGTGGGCGCAAGCATCGTACAACTATCAAAGCGAGACCGGCGGGGGCTACATGTTTTCCATGGAAACAGCCGTTACCAAGAGCGCGGAACTAAGCCTGCGCGGACGGTTCTAAATCGGTTCACGATGCAAAACCTCCCTGCCGTCCATGACGGCAATTGGCCCCCAAGGATGGGGGCCTTTTTTATGTCCGGGCTGGCTCAAAAAGTGGTACGAAAAACGATCACAATTTAGGCCACTCATCCCTGGAAATGACCGCTCGTCGGCTCGATAAAAAAAGGGCTTGCATCAACATGTTGATAGTGTATTATGGTGTTGTAGCCCCCGTGCGGGGCGATACATGAGGGATTAAATATGAAGATGGAAGAGTTAGAGAAGTTGGCGATTGCCGATGTTAAGGTGCGCTTGCGCCGCAAGGGCTACAACATGCGCGGCCTCGACTATGAAGTGTCATTTTGTGGGTATGGATTTGACTTGGGCCAGTACCCAGATGGACGGAGCATCATTATCCAGGAGATTGTGAAGGTTGAGGTGCGCCGCAATTTCGGGACCATTTATGAGGCAGAGATGGGAATACCGTGCGCACCGCGCCCATTCAACGGCTTTGACGAATAGATCATCTGGGCCACGGACGGCCCCTTTTTTGAGGATGACGCGGTGGACGAATTAGAGAAAAAGCGCAGGCACCTGGAAAGTGTGCAGAAGTATTTTGCCGCACACAAAGACGATCTGCGGCGCGTAAGCATGGCGTGGCCGACGCCACTTCTCAAAAGAATTGATGAGGTAGTTAAAGCTGCGAAGGTAAGTCGGCAGGCGTGGGTGTTTCGGGCGTGTGAAAAAGCCTTGGCGAAAGTGGAAAAGAAAACACCAATTTCCCCGACGGAGCATAGGGTGAAGGCGCGCACGGCGCGCAAAAAACGGAGGTCACTAAAATGAGCTACCAACCCCAATACCAGTATATGCCTGCGCCGCGTGCGCAGAATCATTGGCTGGACCTGTTGGTAAAAGCGGGCGGATTGCTGGGTGGCGTAACGATCGCCGCGGCCATGGCCGGGCATTTGCTCCATAAGTATTCTCCCCCGGCGGCAAACGCGCCCATCGCACAGATCATTCGCTATTACAGTAAGGGCACTGGCGCAGTGGGCGGTTCGGGACACTGGACCATGGAGGCGTCGGAGGGTTCGGCCCAATGGCGGCGGGCCGTCCGGTATTGCCATGCCCGGGCGCAGAACACCGGCTGGAGCGGCGGCGCCCCGACGACGCCGAAGGAGAAGGAGTGCGCGACCATCAACACCCTGGCGCAGTCGGGCTATTGATTGAGGGTAGATACTATGGTTGAAAATGACGATCTGAAAGAGCTGACACAGGAATGTAAGGACGCTGCCAAGAAAGAGGCTGTAGCGATTCGCGACGCGCTGCGCGATCTGGGTGCCCTGTTTTTTGACGTGTCAAAGGTGGGCATTTCATGGGAGTTTCAAGGGCGTGAAAGTCGTGGTGTTGCCAATGGCAAGCGAGGGAAGATGGTGTACACCGGGCGCGTCGCCTTGGACTCTGGCATCCCTGAAATTCGGGTTCTTATAAGCCCTCAAACCCAAGGCACTTTTTATCCCCATCAGATGAGTTTGCGAGAATTCAAGGCCGCGTGCGGCGGTGGGGATGCGTTCAACAAATTGTTGGCGGTCGCCCTCAAGTCGCAAATTGAGGATGCCAAAAAGACCGCAGAAACAATGAAGGCGCGGGAAGTTGCGCGCGGCCCCGGCGGTATCCCCGTAGGCGATTTTATTCTGTAACCCCCCCCACCCCCCCAGCCCCCCCACCCCC
>JAKBXD010000058.1 GCA_021840785.1 Pseudomonadota bacterium | reverse complement strand
TCTCTTTGATCCACGCATCGCCACCTTTGAAGATGATGCCGGCGCCTACAACCAGAAAGATGCCGAGGGCTTCATCAAGCTCAACGCGTTGCGTCTGCGCATCGAAAAGCGTTTGCAGGGTTAATTTCAGCAGTCCGCGTAAAGGGTCGTCCACCGGGGTGGCGCTTGCGGACTATCATTCGCCCAACATGAGGAGGAAATCATGCGTCTCTTGCACACCATGCTGCGCGTTGGGAACCTGGATCGCGCCATCGTTTTTTATACAGAAGTACTTGGCATGCGTCTTCTGCGTCGCAAGGATTATCCCGAAGGCAGATTCACTCTGGCCTTCGTCGGTTATCAGGAAGAAAGCGCCGGTGCCGTGATCGAATTGACCTACAATTGGGGAGTGGACCATTACGCCCTTGGCGAAGCCTTTGGACATATCGCCCTGGAAGTCGAGAATGCTGCAGCGGCCTGCGACACCATCCGCCAGCGGGGGGGCAAGGTCGTGCGCGAGGCCGGCCCCATGAAACATGGCAACACGGTCATCGCCTTCGTCGAAGACCCAGACGGCTACCGCATTGAGCTCATCGAAAAGAACGCGGATTTCGCCGAGCATCCAGCCTGAGCGAAGCGCCTTGCCGGTGTCAAGCACCCATGTCAGGCGACCGCACCGCCAAGATGCGGACGGTCCAAGGGTCACTCATCATGCCATAAAGCGGTCGATCCCATATTTTGCAGATATTGCTGATGTGCGGCGACCTCCGCACTGCTGGCACGAATTACCCGCAGTGCAGTCTTGCGCTGCAAAGACACCGGGCCAACCAGCGGCGCGACGCCAGCAGAGCTAGGCGGCGAGACTGCCGGAACCTCTGACGGCAGCGCGATGGTGCTTATAAGGCCCATCATATCCACCTGCCCACCGGTCATCGCCAGGTAGACTTCCGCGAGTATCTCGCAGTCCAGCAAAGCCCCGTGCAGATCACGACGACTGTTGTCCACACTATAGCGTCGGCACAAACTGTTCAAATCATTTTTCTGGCCGGGGTGGCGGCGGCGCGCATCCACCAGGGTATCCATTACCGCCTGCCGCAACGGTGCTTTTTTCGCCTGTTGCAATTCATGATTCAAAAAACCCAGATCAAAAGGCGCGTTGTGAATAATGAGTTCCGCGTCACCCAGGAAGTCCAGAAAAGCGTCCGCGACCTCAGCGAAAACCGGCTTATCCTGCAAAAACTCGGCGGTCAGTCCATGCACCCGCAAGGCCTCTGGATCACTGCTGCGCTGCGGATTGAGATATTGCTGGTAATGCACCCCCGTCACCCGCCGGTCGATCAGCTCCACGGCCCCGATTTCAATTACCCGATGCCCTTGCTTCCAGTCGATGCCCGTGGTTTCCGTATCCAGCACCACCTGCCTCACAGCCATCCTTCGCCCTCCTGCACCTGCCTGCCCGCTGCATACCGATCCATGACCAGATTCAGCAACGCGTCTACCCGTTCATTCTCGATATGCCCCGAGTGTCCTCTCACCCACTCCCACTGGATCTCGTGACGTGCCGCCATGGCCGCCAACGACTCCCAGATATCCTGGTTTTTGACCGCATCCCCACCCGCGGTCCGCCAGCCTCGGCGTTGCCAGCCAGCCAGCCATTGGGTCATACCATCGCGCAGATAGCGGGAATCACTGACTACCCGCACGACACTGGGACGCTTGAGTGCCTCCAGGCCGCGCAAAGCCGCGGTCAGCTCCATTCGGTTGTTCGTCGTTTCCGGAACGAAGCCCCATAAAACCTTCTCCTGCCCTGCCAGCCGCAGACACGCACCCCAAGCCCCCATACCCGGATTACCGCGGCACCCCCCATCGGTAAACAACTCTATGATTTTTTTTTGCATGATGCAGGGTTCTCGGCAGGATTTGTGACATCATAAGCAACAGGCGCTTCAGAACGGATTTTTTGACGCCCGGAACGCAAATTGAGCGGACGTAGCGCGCCGATCAGCGGACGCCCGGGATCACGCCGCTGTGCCAGCAACAAATAGGCGTTGGCTCCCGCCGGCCACCAGCGGTCGCCCATCAGTTCCATCCATTGCGCATTGCGCTTCAGGCCCGGCACGGAATATTGAAAGTAGCGTCCCTCGCGCAGCACAAAATTCTGCTCTTCCAGCAGGGTACGCAGTCGTCCCAGAGGCAGAAAGGGACGTCGCCATGGCCAGGCGCGGTCCCGGCGCCAGAGGTGCCAGCGGCGGACCACACTCAGACTACCCCCTGGGTTGAAATCCATAATCAGCACATGACCTTCGGGACGCAGCACCCGCCAGCACTCCTCCAACACCGCCTGCGGATTGGCTATCCGGGTAAGACAGAAAGGGATGATAACCAAATCGAAACGCATGGCCGCAAAGGGCATCGCCTCACAGGCGCCATAGGCTTGCAGATACTCGTCGACGGGCAAGACAAAGCCATCATTGAGCAGCACCCAGGTGTGCTCGTGGCCGGGCGGCAGTCCCCAGAAAATGGGTTGCCCGAGTTGCAGAATAGTCTCCGGTTGCAGACGTTCTACCCAGCGCGGCAGAATATCCCTGGCGCGGTCCAGCAAGAGGCGACCGCTGCTCCCATCCCACCAGATGGCGGCACGACGCGCCCGCGGTCGACTGCGACGTCCCAGACTCTGCATATCAGCGCAACGGCCTCGCAGCGGCAGAAAAAGAAAACACTAGCGTCGGGTACCCCAATTCAATGCCATAATGGGCCTATGGTACCTTGCCCGTAGCGAGATGCAAAAATGCCCATCCATTTTATCCCCGCCTTCACGGATAACTACATCTACATCGCAGAAACACCCAAAGGCGCATGGATTATCGACCCCGGTTGCGCCGATCCCGTCTTCGCCTGGTGCGCGGAACATCAGCGCTGTCCCAGCGCCATTCTCTGCACCCACCATCATGCGGACCACACCGGTGGCGTGGAAGCACTGGTGCAACGTTTCCGCATACCGGTCTATGGCGCCAACCAGCGCATCCCGCAACTCACCCACGCTGTCCGCGCGGGCCTCTTGGCGCTGGACGAGGAGTCGCTCACCGTGCTGGCAGTGCCCGGCCACACCCGCGATCATCTCGCCTACGTCTGGAAAGACGCGCTTTTCTGCGGAGACACCCTCTTCGCCGCAGGTTGCGGGCGCCTCTTTGAGGGCACCGCAGCGCAGATGTTCCACAGTCTGCAACAGTTCGCCAGATTGCCGGGGGATACCGCCGTCTACTGTGCCCACGAATACACCCTCAGCAATCTGCGCTTCGCGGCACAGGTCGATCCGGAGAATCCAATCATAGCCCAGCGCCAAGAAATGGCCACCGCACAGCGCGCGCGCAACGCACCCACCTTACCCTCCAGCGTGACCCTGGAATGCGCCAGCAACCCTTTCCTACGCTGCCACGAACCCGCCTTGATCCGCAGCGCCAACACCTTCGATCCCGACACCGGCGACGACCCTGTCCGCGTTTTCAGCACGCTGCGCCGCTGGAAAGATCACTTTTCCTGAGTTCAGCGCCGTGTCGGCAGGCACATCAGTTCAAAACGCTCGGTCCAGGCCTTACGCAAAACCCGCCACACGGCATCGGCGTCCACCGCGGCAAGGGTCTGGAGGGACTCTTCCACCGGGATCAGGCGTCCCAGATACAGCCATTGTCGCGTCAGGCGGCTCATGCGAATTTCCGCATCCTCCTGCCCCAGCAGGAGCTGAATCCGCAGACTGCGCTTCGCCCAGGCCATATCCTCCGGCCGCGGTCCGTGCTCCAGTAATGTAGCCAGGACCTCCGCCACTGCCTCTGCCGCCTGAGCTTGCTGTGCGCCCGGCGTGGCCGCATAGAGCGTCCACTCCCCGCAATCTCGGAGGGGGTCGAGATGGGAAAACACCTGATAGGCCAATCCCCGCTTTTCACGCAGTTCGCGGAACAGATAGGACGCCGTGCCGCCACCCAATATGGCGTTGGCGACCACATAAGCCAGGTAATCCTCCGCAGCAACGCTGCAAGCCGGCGCCATCCAGATCAGATGCGCCTGTTGCGCCTGGGCGCGGCGCAGGCGTTTCTGCCCGCCATGAAACTGCGGGGCCGACATGGTAGCACGGGTGCCATGCCGCGGTCCCCGGAAAGCCGCCGCCCCCCAGGCACAGAGCGCCGCATGTTCCACTTCCCCGACGGCGGTGACTATCAGCGGCGATTCGGCGAGGACCCGCTGATGATAGGCTTGCAAGCGCTTCCGACTGGCTGACCGGATACACTGTGCGTTCCCCAGCACCGGCCAGGCCAGGGGATGCGCCCCCCAGATTTCCGCGAGAGCACGCTCCTGCACCCAGTCCTCCACATCCTCAGCGGCCATGGCCGCCTCTTGCGCGACTACCCGCTTTTCGAGGCGCAGGTCAGCGTGGTCAAAGCGCGGTTTCGTCAGCAGCTCGGTCAGCAGCGTAAAGGCTTCAGCGGCATCCTCCGCCAACACTGTCCCGTGAAATACCGTGCTTTCGCGATCCGTAAACGCATTGATGGTACCGCCCAACGACTCCATCGCCGCATTGAGCGCATCGCCATCGCGTTCCGTACTACCTTTGAAGAGCATGTGCTCCAGCAAATGGGCAAAGCCGTTTTCGTCTACGGCCTGATCCCGGCTGCCGTTGCCGACGGTCAGAGACAAAGCCACGCTCCGGCGTCCGGGCAGGCGCTCACTGATTACCGTCACACCGTTATCCAGCGTTGTGCGGAGCGATCCAGTAGCATATGTCATATCAGGAAGAAATTATAAAAGAGTGTATACAAAGAGGGGGCCCTTCTAAAACCATAAAAAGCAGGGGGTGGACCATACCCATCCACCCCCATTGGCGTTCAACAACATTGACCATGATGTCAGCGGACCACTTATTGCGGGATATCCTTCATACTCAGTTTGATCTTTCCTTGACGATCCACTTCCAAGACCTTGACACACACTACCTGCCCTTCCTTGAGGTGATCGTGGACGTCACTCACCCGCTCGCTGCTGATCTGGGAAATGTGCAGCAAGCCATCCCGCCCGGGCAAAATCGTCACAAAGGCACCAAAATCCATGATCTTGGCCACTTTGCCATCATAAATGGTGTCAACCTGCACATCCGCCGTCAGCAATTCGATACGCCGCTTCGCTGCGGCGCCAGCTTCACCGTCCACAGAAGCAATAGTTACCGTACCGTTATCCTGAATATCAATGGTCGCACCAGTTTCTTCGGTCAGGGCGCGGATGATCTTGCCGCCCGGTCCGATGACGTCGCGAATGCGATCCGGATTAATCTGGATGGTGATAATACGCGGTGCATAATCAGACAGTTCGCCACGGCTCATGGACAGCACGCCATTCATCAGCCCAAGGATATGCAGCCGCCCGGCCAGCGCCTGCTTGAGCGCCTGTGCCATGATTTCCCGGGTAATCCCGTCGATCTTGATATCCATCTGCAGGGCGGTCACCCCCTGTTCGGTGCCCGCCACCTTGAAATCCATATCACCCAGATGATCTTCGTCGCCCAGGATATCGGTGAGGACGGCAAAGCGGTCACCTTCCTTGATGAGACCCATGGCCACGCCCGCCACCGGCGCCTTGAGAGGTACACCGGCATCCATCAGCGCCAGAGAGGCACCGCAAACAGTCGCCATGCTGGAAGAGCCATTGGACTCCAGCACTTCAGACACCACCCGCAAACTGTACGGAAATTCGCTGTTACTTGGCAGGACCGCCGCTATCGCCCGCTTGGCCAAGCGCCCGTGACCAATTTCCCGGCGTTTGGGGGAGCCTACCATGCCCGTCTCACCGGTAGAGAACGGTGGAAAGTTGTAATGCAGCATGAAACGATCACGACTCTCCCCTTGCAGGGCATCAATGATCTGCTCATCGCCCTTGGTGCCCAAAGTCGCCACCACCAAGGCTTGGGTTTCACCCCGGGTAAAGAGCGCCGAACCGTGGGTCCGCGGCAATACGCCCGCCTCAATGGTGATGGGACGTACCGTCCTGCTGTCCCGACCATCAATGCGTGGCGCGCCATCCAAAATGCGGCCGCGCACAATGCTGGTTTCAATTTTTTTCAACAGGCCACGAACCAGATCGCCGCGCTGTGCATCTTCTGCGGCAAAGGCTATCACCATCGACTGCTGCACATCTTCCAGGCGCTTGCTGCGCGCCTGCTTCTCCGTTAACGCATAGGCTTCCTGCAGAAGCGGCGTGGCTTTCTCGCGCACTCGCATACCCAGTGCTTCATCGGCCACCGGCGCCACCCACTCCCAGCGCGATTTACCGGCTTCCCGCGCCAGGGCCTCAATCGTCTCAATGACCGGCTGGAATTGCGCGTGACCGAACATCACCGCTTCCAGCATGGTCTCTTCGGACAATTGCTGCGCCTCGGACTCGACCATGAGTACCGCCTGCCGGGTCCCTGCCACCACGAGATCCAGTTGCGAAGTGGTCAACTGCGAGTAACTGGGGTTCAGCAGATACTGCCCGTCGATATAACCCACCCGGGCCGCACCAATCGGACCATTGAACGGAATGCCGGAAATTGCCAGGGCCGCTGAGGCACCGACCAGAGCCAAGATATCGGGGTCATTATCCCGATCCACTGACAATACCGTGGCGATAACCTGCACTTCGTTCATAAAGCCCTTGGGAAAGAGCGGCCGGATGGGGCGATCGATCAGACGTGAAGTCAGCGTCTCTTTTTCAGCGGGCCGCCCTTCACGCTTAAAGAAGCCACCAGGAATTTTGCCCGCTGCATAGGCCTTTTCCTGATAGTTTACCGTTAACGGAAAGAAATCCTGGCCCGGCTTTATCTCCCGGCGAGCCACTGCCGTTACCAGAACGACCGTATCCCCACTAGAAACCAGTACCGCACCATCTGCCTGACGTGCCATTCGGCCCGTTTCCAGCTGTAGGCGGCGGCCGCCAAAATCTACTTCTTTCCGAATAATGGTCAAAACCTTCTCCTTACTTACGCAGACCCAGACGTTCGATCAGCGTGCGATAGCGATTCACATCCCGTCTCTTCAAATAATCCAGCAATTTGCGGCGCTGGCCAACCATTTTCAAAAGACCTTGGCGGGAATGATGGTCATGCTTATTGACCTTAAAGTGATCTGCCAGCCCTTCAATACGGGTAGTCAGCAGGGCGACCTGTACTTCAGGAGAACCCGTATCCCCCACATGGGTGGCATAGCCCTGAACAACTGCTGCTTTGATATCACGAGACAACGACATAATTCCTGCTCCTCGAAAATTCTAAAAACAATAACCCTAGTTTACGCTCATGAGGCGGCGAGGCGCCACCTTTCCGTCGTCCATGACCTCTCCCAAACCGAGAAACTGCCCCATCGGTCCATAGAGGCGAATGCGCCCAAGGGATGCAGGTGTATGGGCAACCACGACCCCTTGTCCCTGACGCAGATAATAGGCGGTGTTCTCCGTCAGAGTCACCGCCGGCAAATATTCCAAAGCCAGATCCATGGCTTTAAGTGGGCACTCCTCGCGCCCCAGCACATCAGCAAGCGCTTCCAGGGTCAACGCCTGCGTAATATCAAAGGGACCGGTAGAGGTCCGCCGCAAGCCGTTGACATGCGCACCACACCCCAGCGCCGCACCGATGTCTGCCGCCAGGCTGCGGATATAGGTGCCCTTGGAACAGCGCACATCCAGCACCAAACAGTCGCCGTCCAACAAAACCAGGTCGAGCGCATCGATACGTACCTGCCGCACCGCCCGCTCCACTTCCAGGCCCTTGCGCGCCAGTTCGTACAGCGGCTTACCACCCTGTTTGATCGCCGAATACATGGGCGGAACTTGCGCGATCACACCGGAAAACCGCGGCAATATCATACGCACCTGCTCTTCGCTGACGGCGACCGGCCGCTCTTCGAGAATTTCTCCTTCGCTGTCACCTGTTGTCGTGGTTTGCCCCAAACGCAAAGTTGCTCGATAGGACTTATCCGCGTTGAGAATATAATCAGAGACTTTGGTGGCCTCGCCAAAGAGCAGGACCAGCAGTCCGGTAGCGACGGGATCGAGGCTCCCCGTATGTCCGGCTTTTTTAATGCCGAGCAGGCGCTTAACCCGCTGCAAGGCCGCATTGGACGTCAGTCCTGCAGGTTTATCAAAGAGCAACAGACCATGTTGACAATTCATGGCAGATCCTCTTGTTCCTGCGCCGACGGCAAATGTGCCAGGAGTTCTGCCATTTCTGCACCCCGATCAAAACGCGCATCGTAAATAAAATGCAGGGGCGGAATAAGCCGCAAGGCCAAACGCTTTCCCAGTAACTGACGGATTTCTCCGGCATGATCCTGTAACACCTGACGCACCGCACCGGCCCGCCCGGGGCCATCCATCAGCGAAAAATATACGGTCGCCGAGCGCATATCCGCCGGCAAATCCACCATGGTGATACTGGGGGGCAACGGCACCAAGTCGGCAGACATCCCATGCAGGCGCGGCAACACCGCTGCTATTTCTTCCCGCAGTAAATGGGCCACTCTGGCGCCGCGCGGATACGCGCGATGAGAACTATGCAACACCGACTCCTAGACCGTTCGTGCCACTTCGGTGGTTTCGAAAGCCTCAATAACGTCGCCGTTTTTCAGATCATTGAAGTTGCGGACACCCACACCACACTCAAAACCCTCACGCACTTCTTTGACATCTTCTTTGAAGCGCCGCAAGGAATCCATTTCTCCGGTATGAATGACCACATCCTGACGGAGCACCCGGACCTTGGCGTTACGCCGCAAGATACCGTCGGTAACCATACAACCAGCAATCATACCCACCTTGGGCACCCGGAACGTATCGCGCACCTGCGCATGACCCAGAATGCGCTCACGGACTTCGGGAGCGAGCATACCACTCATAGCGGCCTTCACCTCGTCCACCGCATCATAAATAACGCTGTGATAACGAACATCCACACCGCTATGGTCGATCAGACGCCGGGCAGGCGCTTCCGCCCGCACGTTGAAGCCGATGATAACCGCCTGAGATGCCGCAGCGAGATTCACATCAGACTCCGTAATTCCACCGACCCCGGAGTGAATGACATTGACCTTCACCTCGGCGGTGGAAAGACGTTCCAGAGTCATGGCCAAAGCCTCTACGGAGCCCTGCACGTCCGCCTTGATCAGCAAGTTCAACTGCTGCAACTGACCATCTGCAGCGGCCTCGAACAGGCTTTCCAGCGTCGCTTTCTGATGCTTCGCCAAACGCACGTCACGGAATTTACCTTGACGAAAGAGCGCGACTTCGCGGGCTTTACGCTCATCGGCAACCACGACCACCTCATCACCGGCGTGCGGTACATCCCCCAGACCCAACACTTCTGCCGGCATGCCAGGAACCACCGACTGTGTCGACCGGCCCGTATCATCCACCAACGCCCGCACTCGTCCAAACTGTGCTCCAGCCAGAAGCATATCACCCGTATGCAAGGTACCCTGCCGTACGAGCACAGACGCCACGACGCCGCGTCCCCGATCCAGCCGGGACTCGATGACCACGCCCTTCGCAGGACCGTTTACTTGGACATCCAGATCAAGCATCTCCGCCTGTAACAGAATCGCGTCAAGCAAATCATCAATATGCAGCCCGGTCTTCGCAGAAACATTCACAAATTGAGTGTCACCACCCCACTCCTCAGGCACCACTTCATGCCCGGCGAGTTCCTGGCGTATACGTTCCGGGTCTACGGACGGCTTATCGATTTTGTTAACCGCCACCACGATGGGCACTTTAGCGGCCTTGGCGTGGTGAATCGCCTCGACCGTCTGCGGCATCACGCCGTCATCGGCTGCCACCACCAGCACGACAATGTCCGTCGCCTGCGCACCACGGGCACGCATGGCCGTAAACGCCTCATGACCCGGCGTATCGAGGAAGGTCACCATCCCCTTGGGCGTCTCCACATGGTAAGCGCCGATGTGCTGGGTAATACCCCCAGCCTCGCCACTAGCCACCTGTGCAGAGCGAATCCGATCCAATAGCGATGTTTTGCCGTGGTCCACATGCCCCATGACCGTCACCACCGGAGGGCGTCGGCCCATGATCGGTGTCGCCGCAATCCCATCCTCCACCAAAAAGGCCTCGGGGCTGGTAATTCCCACCAACTTCACCTTGTGCCCCAGTTCCTCTACGACAATGGCGGCGGTTTCCTGATCAATCACCTGATTGATAGTGGCCATCACCCCCATCTTCATCATCGTTTTGATTACGTCAGTGGCCTTAATAGCCATCCGGCTAGCCAACTCACCCACAGTAATAGTTTCTGGAACCGCCACTTCACGGATGACCGGTGCTGCCGCCCATTCACTGATGGCGACCCCCCCCTTGCCGCGGCTTCGTTTATCTCCGGACTTGCGGCGCCGTGCCAATGCATCGGCATTGCCTCCCTCATCACTACGTCGTCCGCCCCGCCGGGCGGCACCATTGCGCCGGGCATCATCATCCCCGGCGCGCGCGCCCCCCGGTCCAGCTTTCTTGCCTTTCGCTGGCGTCGCTGCGGCGGGCGTTCTGCTGGCCGGTAATGCTGCTGCGGGACGTGCGCGACCCGTATTGATTGTCGATGTTCGGCTACGATCAGGACTAGGCTGTTCCGGAGTGTGCGAAGCTGTAGGTGCCAGCCTTGCTTCAGCGTGCGAAGGGGTCTGCTGCGCAAGAGGTTCCATCACCACCGCCGCAGGTGCCGGCTGCGCCTGCTGATCGACCACGACTTCCGCAGGTGCCTGCACCTGCATTGACTCTCCCGTAGAAACCGCTTCTGTAGCTGCCGCAGACTCCGATGCCGACCCCATTAAAACCGGGATCACCTGATCAGCGCTCGGAGATTGCTCGAGGACAGCGGATTCCACGGCCTCTTCGACCGCTGCTTCTCGTTTGACGTAAGTTCGCTTGCGGCGCACCTCTACCTGCACCGTACGCGATTTTCCGGCGCCTACAGACTGTTTTATTTCCGTGGTGCTGGTGCGGTTGAGTGTAATGCGGCGCAACTCCCCACCGCCCTCTCCGTGCGCACTGCGCAACGAAGCGAGAAGACGATGTTTGTCATCCTCAGTGACCACATCCTCGGCCGTATTCTTGGGAATGCCCGCAGCGTTCAACTGCTCTAACAGCCGAGCATTCGTTACACCCAATTCAGCAGCAAAATTGGCGACAGTTACCGTCATAATCCTCATTCTCCAAAACCGCTACCCAGCAGACATACGTCGCGGGGACAGGGTCTGTATCAAACAAACCAGGGCGCACGCGCCTCCAGAATGAGAGCCTTGGCCCGCTCTGCATCCACACCGACCATCTCGCATAGCTCGCTCGTAGCCAGTTCCGCCAAGTCCTCGGAAGTAACAACACCTTTACTGG
>JAKBXD010000057.1 GCA_021840785.1 Pseudomonadota bacterium | reverse complement strand
CACGCTATCCTCAATCGACCCATTCGCCGCCACCTGCAATGCAACCCACCGCGGAGCCCAGCCTTCCACACACATTCCCGCCCGGTCAGACGCGAAATATATCCCCGTATACGTTTCAGCACAACCCGGCCGTAGCTCACCCAGCAAAGCCAAAAAGGTCGCTTCACAATCCCCATCCAACGTCGCGACATGCATGTAGCGCCCCGTGGACGGCGTGTACAATGTCGGACATCGGACATAGGCCAACAACGCTTCCGGCACGGGCTGCTGCTCATTCAACGTATTGGTAACCGCGTCAATCTCCTGCGACACCAAATTAAGATGCAGATCAATGCCACAAGGCACATAACCCGCCGCCAGCCACGCAGCCGCTTCCGCCCGCGCCGCCGTCGTCACATCGCGAGCATCACAGCTCTCTATCCGGATCACTTTCTACCCCTCCTCTACCCTATTCCTCTTTCTGCGGCCGCTACAAACACGCCCAGACGGTCGGCTCCTGCACAAGCTCTTTCAGCATATTCTTATACGTCACGCGCGAGGGCTGGGACTGCCAGCGCGACCAGGCTTGGGCCCGCTTTAACGTCACGCGCGGCCAATATTGCGGCTTCACCCGACGCACCGTCTCCGCCAAAAGTATCGCCACCGTCATCGGATACACAAACGCCGCTTCCGCCCACCACGCCTCGGCCCAGGCCTCCCACCGCGCCCGATGGCCGTACCGTACATCCGGCGTTGTCAATCCCGCCCCTAGCTGCAATGCCACCCACCGCGGCACCCAACACAACACGCGCACATGCAGCGGCGCCGTCGCCAGCGGATTCACATTCACCATGCCCTCCGGCGCGTACGACGTACTCAGCACTTCGTAAAACGGCTCGCGCGCCTTTTGCAACGCCAGATCCTCCGGCACCCCCACGCCACCCCCCACGCTCGCCGTATTCGCCCACAGGACCAGCTCCGGCGTCACTCCCGCCGTAATATCATCAAATGGCGAACAGGCGAACAGTGTCGGACGCCGCGCATATGCCAGAAACGACGCGCCCCCACGCACCCGCTCAGGCCCCACCAAAGGCGTATCACAATCTCCCGTCGCCGCATTCAGGCGCACCCACAGCTGCCCCAAGGTGTAGCCCTCCGCCAACCACGCCGCCGCCTCAGCTGTCGCCGCATTCACCGCCTCTGGCTGTGTCCGGCACACCCGCAATACGCCCAACCTCTCCATCCTCACCCCTCCTCTACCCTACCCCATTTTTCCCGGCCGCTAAAGCATATAGCCCAGCTGCCAATCAATAGCTCCCCGCCCTGTCTGCGTCCATAAGTGGTACAACGCCCCACGCTGTCGCACGTCAAGCGTCCGCAACACCGGATGCGCCTCGTAGTAGTAAACAGCCCAGCCTAAATGCTCCACAATGTCAAAGATCATGTTAAACTCCAATACATCCTGGAGCTCATACGTCGCTAATTGCTCCGCCACGTCAGGCGGCATGGGATGGTCCTTCAACCGCGGCAGCTTATAGTACTCACACCACTCCGGAATCGTATGCTTGCCGTAGTGCCACAGCTGCCCTTCCCAGACGCCCATGCTTGCCCTCCTCTCAGATAAAATGCGCGCGCCAGCAGATACCCTCCCAATCCGCCCGCGGACCATCAGACCGGAAATACCCCGCCCCCCGAAACTCACTCATCTGAAGCAATAACGCCGCCATCTCTCGCTGCGTCAATTTATCCCAAGCCCCCGCCCGCCAATCTCGCAGCCAACTCCACAACAAGATTTTTGCTTCATCCCACGCGGCGGTCGACCAGCCCGCCGCTAGCAGTCCCTTCAGGTACTTCACAATAAACGTTTCCACCCGCACTTCATCCGCCGCCGTCAGCGGCACAGCCACATCGCACAACGACACCATCGCCGCACACGCAACGCGCCGCGGCACCCACCACATATCAAACCCCGTCTGCGCATTCCATCTTCGCACATCCCCTGCCAGCGTCCAACCAAAATTGGCAAGCCAGGAGGGTTGCAATCCAATAACCGACGCACGCTCCGGATCTAAGTAAGGCCAAATCGAAAAAGGCGCCACACAATGCCGTATTCGCATTACGCAGTCAATTGCCAGGAGATCGGGCGCCACATGCCGCAAAGCCACGTGCGGATAGAGCCACTCCGCCCCCAGCGTCCCCGCCAAATCCACGCCATACACCGGGCGGTATCCCTGCGTAAACAGCTGATCCCACGTGTCCGCCAACTCTGCTGCCCCCTCAACTGCCGCCATTTTCCCTTCCCTCCTTCTATCCCCCCTATTTTTCCGCGGTCGGCGTCACGCAGGCCAGCACGCTCAAATCCATCTCAGCAAGTCGATCTAGGGCCGCCTCCCATAACGGCCCCGGCAGCACATAACGCCCGCTCGTCCCCTGACATAACTCCAACAAATCGATCCCCGCCCACTGCCTTAACGCCCACCACCCCTGTAACGTTACTTCCGGCCAACGTGCCGGCGGCAAGTAGTACGTCGCCCCCCGCAACAAATCGACGGCCACCGCTTCATAATGCGGTAACAAACCCGCCCACCACGCCACCGCCCACGCTTTCCAAACATCTGCCCCCACCCGCCGGGCTTCCACATAGCCCTTCGTCGCCAGCTGCAGCGTCCGCCAACGCGGCAGCCACACGCGCACCATAACATGCCTCGGATCATACGACCATCTCGACTGAAAATTCTCCACCGCCAGCGCGCGCCCCACCACCCTCCAGCTGTACATATCCGGATCACGCAGATCCGCCGTCATGAGCGGCCAGTCGGTATGCTCCGCATCCCACTGAAACGCATACGCCATTCCCGTACGAATGCCTTTCGGCAGCCGTGATAGCCTCATCACATCATAATCCGCAAAGGCATGCATCACTTGCCCCGAGGTCAGATCCATCCAAGCCCGCGCCGGAATCGGTAGATAGCCCGCCGCCAGCAGATCCTGCACATTTTGAAGCGCCGCCTGACTCGCCTCATCTCGGGTCACAGCCTACACCTCCCTTAAAGCAAATCCCATAACGCCCCCGCCTCAGCAAGCTCCTGCACGGCAACCTTAAGATTATCCGCACTAAACCAATTCATGTACCCCCGCCAATGCAACCACTGCTCTAATCGCCGCAGCGTCACAAACGGCCAATCCCGCGGTTCCAGATACAAGGTCGTCGCCTTCACCACCATTCGCACCCACGCCCACCCCACATCAGGCAAAATCCCCGCCCACCACGCGGTCGCCCACGCCTCCCAATCGGCAATATGCTCCGACGCATTCCATCCCCCATAGCTGCGTAAAATCGCCCAACGCGGCAGCCAGCATTCGATTTCATACGCCGGCGGCCGCAAGGCCGCATCCCCATCCCACATCAACAAGCCCTCATTATCAAACACTTCCCGCGCACGCGGCGGACAAGTATCCGCGGCCACTTGCAATCCTAATTCAGTGCTCGGAATCGACGCCACCGCGACCGACACTTTGCGCACGCGCTGTTTCGGCTTCCACACCACCGGTATCGCATATAACGTCGGGCGCCGCAGCCACGGCTCTACAACCTGCGGCGGCACTGTCTCTGCCGGCCAAGGCATATCCCGCAGCCATTCACGCTGTTGTTGCGGACAGATCGCCACACTCACCCCGCCCGGAAGATAGCCCTCACCAAGCCATTGTTGCGCTTCCGTAGACGCCGCCTCAAACGCCGCTTCGCGGGTCAGCCCCTCTTTCACCACAAACATTTCACCCCTCCCCCCTATTCCTTTTTCCGCGGCCACTTACCAGTAACGCCACATTTGATCGACCAGTGCCAAGTCCTTATGCCACTCCCGTATTGTCTTAATTGACGCCCGCTCCGATCCATACTTCCGCCACCGCAGCCACGCCGCAAACCGATCCAACGTCGCCTTAGGCCAATCGTCCGGTGTCACCTCCCGCGCCGTATCATAAAGCAGCTCACGCGCGACGCTCGCTGCACCCCCAGGGCTGCCCGCACCCAAATGTGACCACGCCGCAGATTCGCGCCACCACGCCTCCGCCCACGCCTGCCACACAGCCGGCTCATTCAGCGCACGTATATTCCAAGCGATATGTCGATCTGCAGTCCCCAATCCCTCCCACAACGGAGACAACCCCACCTGCAAATTCGCCGTCAACTGCAACGCCCGCCATCGTGGCACCCATGCCATCACAGGATAACGTAGCTGCCGCCCCCGACGCGCAGCTCCCGGAACGGCGCCCATATGCAAAGCCAGTAAATCAAACTCAGCCACATTAGAATCTCTCACCGTCGCCACAGCACGTCCCCTCACCCCCCACCCGATCCCTGCCACCGACAATCTCGGCCCCCAAGCATACCCATGCGGATAGCGCACGTCACCCGAATCCTGCTCACGCCCCTCCAAATACGTCCACCCCTCACTGGGTATCGGGGTATATTGCACATGCTTTCCGCCAGATGCCGTTGCCCACAATCGTGATGGCACAAAGCCATCCGCCAACCAAGCAGCGGCTTCCCCAGTCGCCGCCGCCACTGCCTCATCTTCTGTCATACTGAACGCTCCTTAGTACGTCCAGCGCCGTCGCACACCCTGAAAATACGCCAGCGCCTGCGCCACGCGCCGATTTTCGCCCACATTCGGCAAAAGCTGATCCCCGAGCCACTGAATCAAGCCATCCAACCGGGCCCGCGTCATAAACTGATCATGAAGCAACGCCGCCGCATGATCCGCCCATCCAGCAGTGTCTTCATCATCGTCCAGATTGCGCGTTAGCGCATCCGCGACCCTCCACCGCACATATGCCAAGAGTTCGTCCACGCTGTATTCATCAGCATCCGCCATCCTTTATCTCCCCTTCTACCCTACTCCATTTTTTCCGGCCGGCTAAAGAAAGCGTGCCACCGCCTGCCACTGCTCCCAGCGCCGCCGCTTCTCCTCCACCCCCTGCGCGCCTTCCAGATACGTCGCCAAACTCTCCAGCCCCGCACTCACCCCATCATACTGCTGTACGCCCCACGCCAACAATTCTTCCGGCAACAGAAAATCTAACACACAGTCCGTCACCGCCAGCGCATGATTCACACCATAAACAGGTTCCAACGCCCCCCACAGCTCAACCAGCCGCGTGCCCAAAGCCGCCCAGACCGGCCACGCCGCCGCATCCGCTCGCTGACCAAAATATTCCGCCACCAGCAGGCCTCGCGGGATCCAGACCATTGAGAGCAATCCCCTTCCTCCCACCGTATTCGGCCAACTCATATGAATCGACGTCGTCCGATCCATAGACGCCACATAAGGATACAAATCGCAAAGCGTCCCGCGCAAACTCGCCGATCCCGGCGCGACACGCTCAGCCATCAAATCATAAAAATGCCAGCCGCCGCTATGCTTAGCGACGTCCCACGTAAAGGTCCGCGACGCCCACGCCGCCGCTCGATACCGCGTCAAGGACGCCGCCCGTTCATCGGTATCAAACAAGGGGCGATAATCCGCCTCCCATGCCGCCTGCTCCTCGTCACGCGATAACTCCCAACGCCCCTTCAACAATTTTCGCATGCCCGCTCACTCCTAATCCTGCCGATGTTCTCGCACCCAGCACGGTGTGTGCCACACCATCCACTGCGCCTGCGGATCCGAACTTGTAATTAAATCCCAAAACGCATGCTCCAGCGTCACTTGGGGGCGCTCTTCTTGCGCCAACGCTTTCTCTAACCAATTGCGCAAATCCGCCGTCGATTCATGCCCCGCCCGACACGCCAGGACATGGCCGCCTACTAGCTGGCCGACGATGCGACATTCGTCACACGCCGGCCAGCGCTCTCCTTTCTTCGTTTTTCGGCCCATAGCTGTTATTGCCGCCCCTTCGTCTCCAGATAGTAACGCTGCTGCCGCCGTGCCACATACGCTAAGTGCTCAGCACATTGACGCTTGCCTTCGACCGCGGGCTTCCCGCACCGGACACATTCTCCTCGCGCCCGTCTCGCCGCATACCGTATCCGCTGGTACTGCGCCATCCGTATCCGCGGACCCGCCACAGCATGCACCGCACAGTACTTCTGTTTATGTGGCGGCAATGGGGTCTGGCACACCACGCATTTCATCTGCTCCCGCCGCTTCGCATAAGCCGCCGCCGCCCTCGTCCGATTGCGCTCTAAACATGCCGCGCAATGTTTGCGCCCCGGTGCCGACGGACGACCACACCGGCATAATCCCTGTTCCTGCCACGTTTTCCGCCGGCGCTGTGTTTTACGCCCCCGCTCCAAGCACACCTCACACAAGACACTTCCCTCAGCCTGCGGACGGCCACACTGACAGTGCCCTTCCGCCGTCCGCTTGTAATAGCGCCGCCGCGCATACTGCCGCTCCCGCTCCGCACACGCACCACACAGCCTCCGCGTCGCCAAGACAGGTGCTTCACACCGAACACACACACCTTGCGCCGACCGCGCATGGTATTTGCAAAAGCCGGTATTCTTCCATACCGGCCCCTGACACTGCTTACACCTCATGCCTCGTCCTCCTCTAGCGTTAACCGTAATGCCGAAACTGCACTTTTATCGAACAATTCTTGTGCGGCCGGGTCCGCCAACGCCGCTCGATCCACCTCGCCTAACTTCACCTTCACCAGCGTCTCCACCAGCTCCGGCGCCACATAAGCGGCCAGCTTCTTGTGCTCTGCCTGGCTCAACACCCGCCGCACCGAGCGCGTCACGCGATACGCCCCCACATGCAGCACCGTCTCGCCTGCCGGCCACGCGGCGAGGAGCTGCTGCCGCAGCTCCTCCTCCCGCTTTTCCCAGCGTGCCCGCTCCAGCTTCGCCAACGCCCACTCATCCAGCTGGAATTCCGTGATGCCAACACGCGGCTCAATTGCCACCGCCTTGCTCACCGCAGCACCCCTTCCAATCCCCGCAGCCGCCGCCGCACTTCCTGCAGCAACGCATCCAACGGAACCTGCTCCAAATCTACACCCGCACGTCTCACTGACACCGCAGGCGTCACCGGCGTCGCAGCCGGCGTCACTGCCGCCTCCATCGCAGCCCGATTCAGCAGGCGATACACAGTCGGACGTGCAATATCAAACTCCGCCATCAACTGTGAGATGGTTGCCCCCGCCTGCCGCCGCGCCTGCACCTCGTGCACATCAATCCCCGCACTCGACCGGCGCGTTCCCACCGGCGCCCTCTCACCATCTACACGAATCTCTCGAATCTCCATCTTTCTATCTCCTCCCACCCTATACAAATTTCACAGGTCGTACACCGGCCGCTCGTTCTGTCGCCGCACCGGAATCCCGTCCCAGGTTTGGTTGACGTGCGACTTCTCCCAGAATTCCCGCTCTAGCACCGTCACCAATACTTTATTCCGCACGATTAGCACCCAGTGCTCAAAACTAAAAGCCTTCTCTAACGGTCCACGCGCCGGGTGCCGTGGCAGGGGCTTGGCTTGCTCCCAGGCCAACTTCAAAGGAATCGTCCCACCCCGTTCTTGCCACCGACGACGTGCATGCGCCGAGATTTTTACCGCTTTTCCTGCCATGTCGCTCCCTCCTCGCGGGGCGGCGGCCTCCGCCGCCCCTTACTGTGTGTTATTTAACCGCCGCCAACGCCCGATCCAGCAGCTCCGGCCCTTCCAAGAACGTCTCCAGCCGCCGCTCGGCACTACGAGTCGTATCACGCGCCGGCCCCAGGCGATTTACCACTTCGGCCGCCGCCACCAAGAACCCCCATTTCGTCCCTTCCAGCCGCGACTCCACGTCCGTGTGCTTTAACAGCGTCCTCGCGAACTCCATCCGCGCATTCGCCCGCTCCGTCGGCGGCAGCCACTTCTGGGTCAAGGCCCCCCAATCCGCGGGGGTGGTCAACTCATCGGCCAGCGCATCCAACGTCGCCATGTACCGCTCCCCGAGGTTCAAGGTCATCCGCACCACGTCCATGCGATTGGCCACATTCAAGGTGTGCCGCAGATATACAACACGCCGCCCCACCTTCAACGGAAACACCGCCCCACTCGGCAACTGCGGCAACAGTCGCACCTGGAAGGAATTCAACCCGGTGTGCGCATTGGTCACCGCTAGCGCCAACTTACACGGAATGCCCCCCACCGTATGCGGCGTCGCCGCTTCCACAATCGCCCAGACGGAACGCCCTTCATCACTCGCCCCGGCCCGTAACACCGTGCAACTTTCCCCCAGCAAGCCTTCCACCATGATGAACAGCTCATCATTTTGGACGATGCGGTACTTCTCCGTCGGAATGCCCAACACCACGCCCGTATCGACGCGGGTATTGGCCTGGTAATGCGGAATCCGCATCCCTTGCCCATCGTACACCGGACGCCCTTCTACCCGCCAATTCAACCCCGCCTGCTCCATAATCGCCGTGTAATCCGCCCCCACGGTTACGTGTAGCGGCTTACCTACCCCTGCCCACGGCGCCGGCACTGTCATCGTCGCACTCACTTTTCTTTCACCTCCACCCTACCCACTTTTCGGCGGTCGGAGCTTCCGGTCCAGCACGGCTTTTTTGATCACCCAGCCCGACCACGCCTCACCCTCGAACCGCACCATCCCCGGCGTCTCCTGCATGCAGCGTCCCACGTACGTCGCCGCCGGCATCGGATGCCCTTTATTCCACTTCGTGTGAAAGTCCCACGGCGCACACATGTACGGACGCACCGTCACGTCATACCAGGCCCCAATCTGCCAATTCCGCTCCGGCAAAAATTCCAACTGCACGCGCCCGACTAAGCTCTGCGTCGCGTCATAAGCCGCCGCGCCGGTGGGATACGGCGTCCCGTTCACCCGCACCGGCCCCATCCACTGCCGCAGCCACATCAATTCACAGTTTTCGCCAGCCATCGCTCCACATCCTCATCCGTACACCACATATCCCACAGGCCCAGAAACTGCGACGCCGCATACCCCTGCCCTTCCAACGCCACCGCATGCTTCGGATCACACACCCCTACCGTTAGCCACTGTCGCACCCGCTCAGCCGTAAACCCCGCCGCCTGCCAGTCCCGCGCCACGTCCGCCGCCCCTTCCAATACGCCGTACGCCCCCTCGTCATACCGCAGCAGCTCGTCGAGAATATCCGACGCCGCCGCATCAACGACGAATACATCCTTATCCCGATCAAAAATCCACCCACGCCGCGCCGCGTCAGCCAACGACGTCGTCGCCAACACCACATGGCGCACAATCCCATCCTCCAGCACCGGATAATGGCCGTCCCAATCCCAATGCGCCACTTCGCTCCACGGCTGTCCGATACTGTCTAGCAGATGCGTGGTCTGTTTCATCGCTCCATCCTCCTTCGTAAACGCACACTAGTCACGCCGCCACGTCCCATACTGTTCAAGCTGCTGCAAACGCTGCAAGGCTCGCACGTAATCGGCCGTATTCGGACGACTCCAGTCATCCCCGATCCAAACCGCATCCCCGGTCAGCAACGTCGGCGCCGCCCCTTCCGCAATCGCCTCGTCCGTCGCCTCGGCCGGGTGCAGCGACCAGCCGCCATCCCCCCAATCCGAACGCACTACTTGTAATCGCCGCTCAATCGCGCCCATCTTTTTTCCTCCCTTCACCCCACTCTTTTTTCTCCGGTCCGCTCGGTGCGCAGGTCAGCAATACAGGCACCACACACATCGTAGCCATGCAATTCACGCCGCCCCGCCCCTATCGCCATGCGCCCGCACAGCCGACAACGCAACGAGACCAACGGCCGCACTGCCACCATCCCCCCATCCCCAACAAGCCACTCCACATTCGTTCCCGGATTCAACCCCAGCGTCCTGCGCAACTCCCCCGGAATCGAAAAGCGTACATGCCGATCTAACGGCCGCCGACTCACATATTTCACCGCACGCGCCCCCTGTCAAATATCGGTCTTGCCTCCCATATCAATTTTACCATACCACATCATCCTTTTCAACAGGATCATTCGCATCGCTTGTTTTCGCCTCCGCCGCATCCTCTGCCAACTGCTTCGGCGAAATCTCCAACCCGGCCTGCCAATCCGCCACAATGCGCTCCAGCCGCCGCCGCTCAGCCTCATACGCCCGCTTCCACCGCTGCCAACGTGTCATAACATCCACCCCTATAGAAATTTTTGAAAGAACTCCACACTGTTCGCAACCTCATGCGCCTCTTCGACCGTCTCGACCCGCCCCAACTGCCCTAAAAATGCCAAGAACACACTCCGCTCATGCGGTGCCTGACGCAAGTAGTCGTTCAGCCAACCATCCACTTTCGCATACTCCGGATAGGCGGCCAATCCGAAAAACACCGCCACCGGATCCGACAACGCCACCACATGCCGGACGTCGCTCACCCCCCGCCAGACCGCATGCCAAAACGGCCGAAACCCCGTCTCGTTCACATGCTCCCACGCCCGGGCCGGCAAATTGCCCAAGACCCACAACTCCCAGCGCGGGCCGTGCACCGTCCCCCCTTGCCACCGACTCTGCCACCGCCGCTCTTTCAACACCTCGAAGAAATCCTGTGCGTCCACTTTTTCTCCCCCCTCACCCTATCCCTTTTTCCGCGGCCGGTTCAGACCACGCGCCGAAGCGTACGCAAATAGTCCAGCGTCTCTACCCCCGCCTCTCGCACAAGCTTGGTAATGTCCATACCCCGCTCTTTTGCTTGCAAGAGTTCCTTTAGTTCTACCATCGAAAAACCATTCACCGCCGCTCGATCCCCACTAGCCGCTAAAGCATGCAAAAACGATAGAATATCACGCTGGAGGGTAAATCCTTCACGCATTAGCTGCAAGCCCCGAAAAAATAATGGCGACGCCCCCCACGCCAAATCATCGTCCGACAACGTCCGTTTAGGATAATTGAGCAAACGCCCCGCCACTGCCACAGGTTCAGGAACCCACGTCGCCAACGCCGCGCTCGAATAACCCTGATTGCTGCTAGCTATGACAAAGTCGCGTGACGCCTGCATCAACTGCTCCGGAAAGATGCGTATATGATTTTTTACCTCCACGCGCAAAGCCACCAGCTGCATTTTCGGAAACCTATAACGATCCGCCAGCGCCTTTAACTGCACCTCTGGTATATGCTCCTGTAGCCTTCCCCAGGCCCAGCGCCCTTTCGACAAAGGCCGCCACCCCGCCTCCAGCATCTCCCGTACCGTACGAGTCATGTCACACCACAGCGCCTCACCCTTCTTAGACCCTGCCCCCCATGTAGAAAGGTGATAGCCACCTCCCACATGACTCCCGCACCTCGGGCAGTAGCTAAACCACATGTCGTTCAATTCCAGCAGCCGCAGACTCAGCTCACAATCATGATCCCCCAACTGCCCGCAATCTCGGCAATACATCCTCATCCCCCTCTCGTTCTACCCTACCCACTTTCCGCGGTCGCTAAAT
>JAKBXD010000056.1 GCA_021840785.1 Pseudomonadota bacterium | reverse complement strand
CCGATGGCAAGATTCAGCATGCGGGGGTGATCCTTGGTATGCGGGGGCCGGCGGAGCACCCCTTCATTGGTCGCGCGCCCGAGGATCGGGGCTACTTTGGCCGGGCCATGCTGACCCAGAATCTTTCCGCCGTGACCGGAGCCTGCCTGCTCATCCGTAAGGACCTGTACGAGGCAGTGGGCGGGCTGGATGAGAAAAAGTTTCAGGTGTCTTATAACGATGTGGACCTCTGCCTGAAGGTCCGGGAGGCGGGCAAAAAGATCGTCTTTACCCCCTGGGCCATGCTCTTGCACGAAGGCTCCGCCAGCCAGCGCGGAGAAGTGGAGAAAAAGCCCAGCCCCGAAAAGGAAAAGCGTTTCGCTGGCGAAAAATTGGCGTTCTACCACAAGTGGTTGCCGCAACTGGCCTTTGATCCGGCCTACAACCGGCAATTGAGCTTAGCGAGTACCGAATTTTTGATCGAGGATCAGGCCGCCCTGACCTGGAGTCCGGACTGGCGGCCCCGGCCGCGGATTCTGGTGCATCCTGCCGACCGAGAGGGTTGCGGAGAATACCGGATCATCAGCCCGATGCGCGCCCTGCAACAGGCAGGTAGGGTGCAGGGCTGGGAGACTATGCGGATCTTTGATGTGGCGGAGATGGAGCGGATGTCTCCGGACAGCATCGTCCTGCAACGGCAGATGGAGTGGCCCCAGATCGAGGCCCTGGAACGCCACAAGGCCTTGAGCAAGGCCTTTCGGGTCTTCGAGATCGACGACTTGATCACCAACCTGCCCGTCAAGAGCTTACACAAGGCCCATATCCACAAGGATATCGCCAAGCGTTTCCGCAAGGCAGCAGGACTATGCAACCGGCTGGTGGTGGCCACGGAGCCCCTGGCCAAGGCCTATGCCGGCTTTGCCGATGAGGTCCGGGTACAGCCCAACTGCATCGAATACGCCATCTGGGGCAAACTACAGCCCCGACGTCGTGATGGTGCCAAGGCGCGGGTAGGCTGGGCCGGTGGGGTCGGGCACACGGGTGATCTGGAGCTGATTGCCGACGTGGTGCGGGACCTGGCCGAGGAAGTGGATTGGGTCTTCTTTGGTCTTTGCCCCGAAGCCCTCAAGCCTTACGTGCGAGAGTTTCATCCAGGGGTGCCCTTGCCTCAGTACCCGGCCAAGCTGGCGAGCCTGGATCTAGATTTGGCCATCGCCCCCCTGGAGGATAACCCCTTCAACGAGGCGAAGAGCCACTTGCGTCTGCTGGAGTACGGGATTCTGGGCTATCCGGTGGTCTGCTCAGACATTTATCCGTATCAAGGAGACTTTCCGGTGACACGGGTGAGCAACCGCTACCGTGACTGGATCAAGGCCATCCGCGAGGCCGTTGCCGATCGGGCGGCCCTCGCTGCGGCGGGGGACCGATTGCGGGAGCAGGTGCGGACCCATTGGCTCTTGGAGCAGAATCTGGACAACTGGATCGCCGCCTGGTTGCCTTGAGCTCAGATCCAGCTCAACCACCCCGCCAAAGCCAGTAAAGTCAGCACAAGCACGGGTGGGGTAAGGAGCAAGCCCGTTTTCATGTACTGCCCCCAGCCGATATGCACCCCCTTGCGGTCCAGGACATGCAGCCAGAGCAGGGTGGCCAGGCTGCCGATGGGGGTGAATTTTGGTCCCAGATCGCAGCCAATCACATTGGCGTAGACCATGGCCTCGTGGATCTGTGGCGTACTCTGGGCCAGATCTGCGTGGTGGATGCTGAGGGCACCCACCAGAACGGCGGGCATGTTGTTCAGGATGGATGACAGGGCCGCGGCGAGGAAGCCGGTGCCCAGGGTGGCAACCAGCAGGCCATGTCCGGCGAGCGTCTGCAGGATCTGGGCGACGATGGCCGTCAGCCCGGCGTTGCGCAGGCCATAGACCACCAGGTACATGCCGAGCAGGAAGATAACGATTTTCCATGGCGCCTCCCAGACAATCTGGCGTACCGACAGGACCGCCCCGCTGCCGCCCCGCCACCAGCGCCCGGCCACGGCCAGGAGTGCCAAGGCCCCGGCGCCAGTCACCGCAGAAACTGGAATCTGCCAGCGAGCGGTCACGAAGTAGGCCACGAGCAGCAGGACAAGCACCGGAAAGCTGGCACGAAAGACCAAGGGATCACGAATGGCCGACGCTGGCCGGGGCAGATGGGCCGTGGCGTAGTGTTCCGGGATCTGGCGGCGGAAGGCCCAGCGTAACACCAGGAGGGTGCTGAGAAAGGCGATCAGGTCCACGGGCAGCATGACCAGGGCATAGCGATCGAAGGAAATGCCGAAGTAATTGGCGCTGACAATGTTCACCAGATTCGAGATCATCAAGGGCAGGCTGGTGGTGTCGGCCACAAAGCCGGTGGCGATGACAAAGGCGAAAGTCGCCTTGGGGCTGAATTCCAACTGCAGCAGTATGGCCATGACGATGGGGGTCAGCAGCAACGCCGCCCCATCATTGGCAAAGACCGCCGCAATCAACGCACCCAGGAGCACGATGAGGGGAAAGAGGCGACGACCGCGGCCTCCTCCCCAGCGGGCAACGTGCAGGGCGGCCCAGTGGAAGAATCCCGCCTCGTCCAGCAGTAGAGAAATAATGATCAGGGCGACGAAGGTAAAGGTGGCGTCCCAGGTAATACCCCAGACTACCGGGATATCCCGCCACTGGATCACCCCCGTGGCCAGTGCCAGGACGGCGCCGCCCAGGGCCGACCAGCCAATGTTCAGGCCGCGGGGTTGCCAAATGACCAACGTCAGGGTGAGCAGAAAAATAGCCAGGGCCAACATGGGCAATCTCGCGGTGGATACGATGGGCGCAGTCTTGACGATGCTGACGAATATGTCAATACTTCAAATAACATTGAAATGATTGGAGGGTGCTGTGCCCGATAACCCTGACCTTTCGCCAGAGCTTTTGCAGCGGGTCGCCCAACTGGAGGCCCTGGCTTCGCCCCAGCGTCTGGAGATCTTTCGTCTGCTGGTGGAGCAGGAGCCCGTCGGTATGGTCTCGGGCGACATCGCCGCAGCCATGGGGCAGCCCGCCAACGCCGTGTCCTTTCACCTGAAGAGCCTGCAACATGCGGGGCTCGTTGCCGTGCAGCGGGAGGGCCGCTATCAGCGATACCGCGCCCAGATGCCAGAAATTCGCGGGCTCCTCGCGTATCTGACCGACAACTGCTGTAGCGGTACCCAGAGTTGTACTCCCTGATTCCCCCGTTCTGCCCTGGAGTCTCCCTATGAAAGTTCCCGAAATCCTGTTTCTGTGCACCGGCAACTCCTGCCGCTCCATCCTTGCCGAAGTCACCCTCAATGGTCTGGCCCAGGGACGACTGCATGCCATCAGCGCCGGCAGTCATCCCACGGGTCAGGTACACCCCCGCGCCATCGCCCTCTTGCAGCAGGAGGGATTTGCACCCCAGGGTCTCACGAGCAAGTCCTGGGACGACCTTGCCCAGACGCCAGATATCGTCATTACGGTCTGTGCCAGTGCCGCCGGCGAGACTTGCCCAGCCTACCTGGGGCCTGCCCTGCGGGCCCACTGGGGGGTGGAGGATCCAGCCAAGGCAACAGGGACAAAGGAGGAAATCGATGCGGCGTTTCGTCAGGCGTATACCGTCTTGCGCCAGCGCATCGAGGCCCTGCTGGCGCTGCCGGTAGCCCAGTGGCTGGCGGAAGATCCGGCACGCCTGGGACAGGAATTGGCGCGCATTGCTCAGATCGGAGTGGCATGAACCATGGAAATGATCCCCAACAGTCAAGAGTTTCACCTCAGCATTCGCGTTGCAGACCTCGGGCGCAGTACGGCGTTCTACCGCCAGTTCTTCGGCGTAGAGCCCAAGGACCACACGGCCCGCTACAGTACCTTCATCGTTCCCCATCTACGCCTGAATTTTGTGCTGCTGGTCAACGATAAAGGAGAGGCCTTGGATACCTACAGTCTCTATCACCTGGGTCTGGGGGTGGGGGATCGGGCAGCGGTAATCGAGAGCTACCAGCGCGCGCTGGCGGCGGGGGCGGAAATCGTCAAGCCGCCCCGCAGTACCTGGCGGGGAACCCCCTTGCACGAGCTGTGGCTGCGGGATCCCAGCGGGTATCTACTGGAGGTCTACGCGCGGATGACCCCCGAGGAGCTTGGGGCCATGCCCGCAGACCAGGAGCCGACCTTTCTGGTACCTCGGACAGCGCCCTAAAGCAGTCCCGTATCAAAGCAGTCCCGTATCCTCATAGAGGGCATCCAGTGACAGGGGCAGGGATAGGCCGCCACAATCGAGCAGGATGCGGTCCTCGCGGTCCAAGGTCTGCGCGCGCCAGCCGTCCCCCTCGCGGCTGAAGAGGCGTGCCTCGACCTGCTCGGCGTCTGCCAACATGTAGTCGTTTTCGCTCAACGCTTGGTGCACTCGCTTCACGCTCATGATTCCCCCGCTGCCGTCCCTACAGGATGGCCGTCATCAAAACTGTAGCCGGACGGGAAGCAGTGCTCAAGCTGCGGAGGGCGAATGGTATTCAAGTTTTTGCGCCTTGTGTCGTTAATGTGACTGTGGGTCGTCATAGGTGCCCACAATATTGGCAAGGAAGCCACTCATTTTTAGCTAAGGAGAGCAATCATGGCTATTGCAGGAATCATCAACACCAACGTGGGGGCATTAAGCACCCTCAATGCTCTGAATGGTACGCAGAGCAGTTTGAATACCTACTTGCAGCAATTGTCCACAGGCAAGAGCATCAACGGCCCTCAGGACAATCCAGCGGGCTATGCCATTTCCCAGCGGTTTCAGACCCAGATCAATGGTTTGAATCAGGCGGTTTCCAATGGTAACCAGGGCGTTTCCCTGATCCAGACTGCTACCGGTGCGATCCAGAACCAGACCAGTCTCTTGCAGCAGATCCGTACCACGGCGGTGCAGGCGGCCAATGCCTCCAACACCACCTCTGACCGTCAGGCCCTGCAGGGCGTGGTAAGCCAGTTGCTGGCCCAGGTGCAGACCATCGCTACCCAGACACAGTTTAACGGGCAGAACATTCTGGACGGAACCTTTGCGGGCGCTGCCTTCCAGGTGGGAGCAAACTCCAACCAGATCATCAATGTTGCGGTAGGCAATACCCAGACCTCGGCGATGGGGAATTATACGGTTGCGGCATCAGGTAGTTCTACTGCCGGCGCTTATACAGCGAGTGGTGCGTATGTGGATGGTGGATATGCGGCCGGTAGCGCGTTCTCATTTGGTGTTAGCGGCAATGGTAACTTCAGCTCGGGTACTTTAAGCATTGCTGGCAGTGTAGGTACCGCTGCCGTAAGCGTTACGTCATCCGGAGAGTCAGCAGCCAATCTGGCATCTGCGGTCAACGCGGTATCGAGTCAGACTGGCGTATCCGCGCAAGCCTACACCAGTGTGGCTTTCAAGGCGTCTGCCGGGACCTACACGTTTACCTTGAGTAACGGTAGCAGCGGTGCCCCTACCAACGCGGTCAACATCTCTGCCAATGTGACCAATGGTAGCAACGGACAGCCGGATCTGAGTTCTTTGGTCACTGCGATCAATAACCAAGCGGCAATCACAGGAACTTCTGCGAGCACTCAGGTCGTCAGTGGCCAGACGGAATTGGTTCTTACCAATGCCAATGGGAATAACATCAATATTTCCGCAGGTGTGACGACAGGTGGCGCGCTATCTGGGACTGGTTTGGCTTCGGGCTCCACAGGTACTTTGACGGCATTGAATGGGGCCACTGGAGCCCAAATAGCGTCGTCGGGAACCATTAGTAGTGGTACCGGTAATGCGCTTATCCAAGGCGTTGTGCAGTTCGAATCGTCTAGTTCTTACTCGATTGGTAGTGGGTCTTTGATTGGCTTCAGTTCTCAGGCAGCCAGCCTGACATCCGGCGCTGGCGGTTCCCAGGTAGCTACCATCAACGTAAGCACGGCAGCTGGCGCGCAGCAGGCCATCGGCATCGTCGATCAGGCCATCAACTACCTGAACCAGCAGAATGGTGCATTGGGTGCCATTCAGAACCGGGTGCAGGCATCGGTCAGTAATGATCAGACCACGGCAACGAACCTGCAATCGGCCCAGTCCACGGTCCAGGATGCGAATATCGCTCAGGCAACTTCGCAGTTGACCAAGTACCAGATCCTGCAACAGGCGGGTATCTCGACCTTGGCTCAGGAAAATGCTTTGCAGCAGAGCTATCTCAAGCTCATCCCGTAACGGGTGTTGCGTTTGCCTCCCGGGGACGCCCGGGGGGTTTTTGGCAGCGGGGGTTGAATCATGGACAGTCCAATTGTGAATGCCAGTGTAAGCGGTATGACCAAGGATGCGGCAATATTGGTCAATCCGGCCGGGAACGCCAGCAGCTACACTGCATCGGTCGGATCGCAAAAGAGCAATGATCCGCAGCAGAAAGTTGGCGCGGTGAATGCCGAGCAGGTACAGAAATCGATTCAAAAATTGCAGGAAAAGGTGGCACAATCGAAGTCATCATTCAAATTGGAAGCCGGTTTGGATCCCAATGGGGACCATCCCAATCAGGTATTAATCAAATTGTCTGACATTACTACCAAACAAGTGTTATTTTCCTATTATGTACCCGCCGATCAGATCAGTAAGGCGGCAGAATCTTCCTCCCCCTTGGGGAACTTGCTGCAGCAAAAGTCGTAAGGAGTCTGTATGTCTACTTCTCTTTCTGGGTTGGTCAGCGGTATCGACGTGCAGAGTTTGATCACCAATCTCAGCGCTGCTTACCAGGCTCCGATCACCTTGCTGCAGAATCAGCAGCAGACGCAGCAAACCACCCTCAGCGCTTGGGGTACTTTGCAGAGCAGCCTGTCCAGTCTGCAGTCGGCGTTGGGTTCCTTACAAAATATTGGTAGTACCAATAACCGTAGTGCGACGGTGACAAACAGCTCTCTTGCCTCGGCAACGGCCAGCGCCAATGCCCAGCAAGGCAGTTACAACCTCAGTAATATTGTGTTGGCCCAAGCGCAGAGTGTGTATTCCAGCAATTTTTCCAGCACCAGTAGTGGGCTTGGGACAGGCTCGCTGCAGATTCAGATTGGTAGTGGCGCAGTCAAGAGCATTCAGATTAGCAACAGCAATGACACCCTGGATGGCATCGCGCAGGCCATCAATCAGGCCAATGTGGGGGTGAATGCGGGGGTGATCTACGATGGTACCGGCTACCGCCTCACCCTCACGGGCGCAAATACCGGCGCCAATCAATCGTTCACGGTTTCGGTGAGTGGAGCGACAGGGGCCTTGGGCAGTCTGAGCTATAGCAGTACTGGTTCAGGGGGTATGAGCCTGAGCCAGGCGGCCCAGAATGCTGGGGTTAGCATCAACGGACTGCCCGTGACCAGCAGCAGCAATACCATTTCTGGCGCTATCCCAGGGGTGTCTCTCAATCTTTTACAGGCCAGCAGTGGCAGCACGACCCTGCAAGTGAGTGCTAGTAACTCGGGTTTTGTGACCACAGTGCAGAGTTTTGTGAGCGCCTTTAACAAGACCATGGGCACCATCAATCAGCTGACGGCCTATAACGCCCAGGCAGGTTCGGGTGGGCCGCTCCTTGGCAATGCGGCGGTCAATGGTCTGCGCACGCAGTTGCTCAATTTGGTCTCCAATCCTGGGGTGGGCTTGAGTTCAGGCGCCGCTTATAACTCTCTAGGTTCCGTGGGCTTGGGCCTGAGCAGCAGTGGTACCATCAACTTGAACACCGGTACCTTGCAGACGGCTCTGACGGCGGACTACCAGGATGTGGTCGGGCTCTTTGGCCAGACTGGGCAGACCAGCAACAGCAGCGTGCAGTACGTCGGTGCCAGCAGCTCCACACAGGCGGGGAGCTATGCCATCAACATCTCCCAGGCAGCGAGTCAGGCCCAGATCATCGCGGCTTCGAGCTTCCCCGCCAGCGGCTTGACCCAAAGCGAGAGCCTGACTTTTGGCTCCGGCTCCCAGTCGGTGGTGGTGCCCCTCAGCTCCGGCAGTACGCTGGCAGGTGTGGTCAACACCATCAACGCGACCCTGCAGCAGAGCGGCCTGACAGGAATCACTGCGAGCAATGACAACGGCAAGTTGGAGCTGCAATCTGCGGGTTATGGTTCTGCCCAGAGCTTTACGGTGCAATCCAGTGTTGCCTCAGGCGGTACGGGTCTCGGCAGCAGCACGCTGGCGGCTTCAGGGACCAATGTGGCGGGTACCGTTAATGGCCAGTTAGCCAGCGGCGTTGGGCAAAACCTGACGGTGACGGGGCCAGGTAACGCGATGGGTCTGCAAATTCAGGTCTTGGGCAACGAGACTGGCAACCTTGGCACGGTTTCCCTGAGTCAGGGGCTCTATCAGCAAATGAATACCCTGCTGAGTCAGGCTCTGAACGCGCAAAATGGTTTCATCACGGCGGCCCAGAACGGCATCAATTCCACCATTGGTGGTTTGAACGCCCAGATTGCTACCCTGCAGCAGTCGGCCAGCAATCAGACGGCCTTGTTGCAACAGCAGTTTTCTGCGATGCAGACGCAGCTATCGGGTCTGCAGTCCACTGGCCAGTATCTCAATGCGTTCTATTCCAGTTCTTCCAGTAGCAGCAGTTCTTCCACTGGCGGTTGAGAAGGAGTCTAAGCAATGATGGCTGCAAGCCACGCGGTACAAGCCTATCGGCAAATCGGGCAGCAGGGCGTATCCACGGATCGACTGGTATTGCTGGGCTTGGAGGGTGTTCTTGAATATATACGACGGGCAGATCTGGCCATTCGTAACCAGCGGGTCGCCGATAAGGCAGAGGCCATGGACAAGGCCTATCAGCTGACCGCGCATCTGCTTGCCAGCGTCGACCACGAGCGGGGCGGAGAAATCGCGGACAGGCTCGATAGCCTCTACCGCTTTGTCCTCGAGAAACTGGCCTGGGCGAATATCTTCGACGATCTCGATGCGCTTGCGAGTTGTCGCCCAGTACTCGAGGATCTGCGTGACGCTTGGCGGGGTTTGCTCGAACGCGGTTGAGGCTTTATTCTCTCTCGAAACTGGAGAGAGAACATGGACGGATCTGCTGTGGTCCTTGCCGCTACTCTGCCTGTCGAGATTCGGCCGTGGTCAGGACAGGGAGACGAATTTGCCAATTTCATGGACGATAACGTTACTCTCTTGCGGGCCTTGCTGGTCTGGGATGAGGAACGCAGTGGCAGTGAGGAGGACGATCGCTCGACCCTCGCCCACCTGCAGATCAAAACCGATCTTTTGTTGACGTTGTTGAGCGCGGGCATTCGCGCGCGCGAACCACTGCCTCCCCGGTACCCTTGCGCCCTGCGCGGCGATTCCCTGCAGTTGCAACTGCCGGAGGACGTACATCCACTCGAGCCATTCTCTTGTGCCGCACTGTTTCTTCGCCCCGGTCTCGCACTGCCTCTCCTGCTGCCCGGCGAAGGGTTTGAGCGCATTCCGGGAGAATCGACCATCCCCCAATGGCAGTTGCGTTTTCACTTGAGTCCGACAGTGCAAGAACTGCTAGATCGACTAATTTTTCGTCATCATCGGCGAGAAATTGCGCGTTTACGCGAGTCCGCGTCGATTCGCAAAAACTAAGGAGCTGCATGGCCAGCGTCGTCGACAACAACGCATCCCAGAATTATGCCGATCGCCGCGCCCTGTCCCGGGAACGCTGTGGCCTGATTGGACAGAGTGAAGCACTACGCAATGTGACCCAACTCTTGGGTAGAGTCGCTGGCACTGATAGTACGGTATTGATTCTCGGAGAATCCGGAACCGGCAAGGAAGTCGTGGCGCAGTGTCTGCATCAGCATTCCGCCCGCGCCGATGGCCCTTTCGTCGCGATCAACTGTGGTGCCATTCCCGCAGAACTGATGGAAAGCGAGCTCTTTGGCCATGAAAAAGGGGCATTCACCGGCGCACTGCTGACGCGTAAAGGACGTTTCGAGCAGGCAGAAGGGGGCACCCTCTTTCTGGATGAAGTGGCCGAAATGACGCCGCCGATGCAGGTGAAATTGCTCCGCGTGTTGCAGGAACGCCAGTACGAGCGGGTTGGTGGGAGTAAGGCACAGGTGGCGAATGTGCGCGTCATCGCCGCTACCCATCGGGATCTTGGTGAGCGAATTCGGGATGGCTTGTTCCGTGAGGATCTGTACTATCGTTTGAATGTTTTTCCCGTGGATCTACCACCGTTGCGGCAGCGTGGCGACGATATTTTCCTGCTCATGGAACATTTTGTGCGGCAGCGCGAAAAGGAGGGCTTCGCGCCCTTTATGCTTTCCCTCGAGGTAAAGCAGGCAATGCGCGAATATCTCTGGCCGGGGAATGTCCGGGAGCTGCAAAATCTGGTCGAGCGCCTGAGCATTCTGCGCGCGGGCGAAGAAGTCCGCATGATCGATCTCCCACTGCAGCTGGCCTGTGCGCAGATGGGTGGGGGTGACGAGCAGGATGCGCTGCGTAGCGTGTGGGCCATGGACGACGGCGAAGGGGTGGCGGAAGATCTTCCTGTGGCCGCAACAGACGGGCATCTACTGCCCGATAGCCCTTTTGATCTGAAAAATTACCTCGAGGAAATTGAGCGATCCTTGATTCTGCAGGCGCTCGAGCTCTGCGATCAGGTGGTTGCGCGGGCTGCAGAGCGCCTCGGCCTGCGCCGCACCACCCTGGTGGAAAAATTACGGAAATACGCCATTCAGCCAGGTCGCGAGTGACTCTGCCCGTGTCCAACAGCCCGAGCCCACAGGATACCGCCCGGCTGCTCGAAGCCTTCGAGTTGTTCAACAACGCCTCGCGGGAATTGAGTGACGCCTACGGCACCTTGCAGGCAGAGGTGCACCGACTGAATAGTGAGTTGGCGGCTGCGAATCAGCGGTTGCGGGAGGAGCTGCTGGCCAAGGAGGCACTGGGGCAGCGGCTGGCGATGCTCCTGGAAATGCTGCCGGGTGCCGTGCTGCTTTTGGACGCCGAGGGCAAGATCCTGCAAATGAATCCTGCCGCAGAGCGCTTGCTGGGCACCCAGGAGCGGCGTTGGACCTGGCCGGATCTGCCCGGTTTGACTCTGCAGGAGGGCGGAACTGACGGCCTGCTGGAGGATAGTGCAGGTCGCCGCCGTCTGGCCATCGCCGTGACCCCCCTCGCTGGTGAGGGGGGCAGGGTCTTGTTGCTGCAGGATGTGACGGCGGCACGGGAGCGCGAGGAGGCCAGTCAGCGCCGCGAACGACTGGCCGCCCTGGGGGAGACCATGGCGGGACTTGCACATCAACTGCGTACCCCGCTGGCTACAGCACTGCTGGCGGTTGGACAGCTGCAGCCAGAGCGGGATGCCGCGCATTTTCAGCGGCAACAGGGGCGCGCCCTGGATCGGCTGCGGCATCTGCAGGGGATCATCGACGCGATGTTGCAATTTCTGCGCGGCTCGGTACCCACAAACGATAGCCTGGTGCGCGTGGGA
>JAKBXD010000055.1 GCA_021840785.1 Pseudomonadota bacterium | reverse complement strand
CCCTGTTGGCGCCACCGAGAGCATTGCCGTGGATGTGCGGATCATCTCTGCGAGTCACCGGGATCTGGAGCAGGAAATGGCTGCCCGGCGATTCCGGGATGATCTCTATTATCGCCTTTGTGTGGTAACTCTGGATTTGCCTGCCCTGGCCGAACGCCCCGAGGATATCCCGCTGCTGGCCGAGTTTTTTTTACGCGATACGGCGGCCAAAAACCGCAAGGATGTCCGTGGTATCGCGCCGGAGGCCATGGAACTGCTGGTGGGAGCGCCTTGGCCGGGTAACGTCCGACAACTGGCCAACGTCATTGAGCAGGCGGTGGTGCTGTCTACCACTCCGCGAATCGGTGCACCCCTCATCCGCCACGCTCTGCGCGACAGAGAGGGTGAAGTCATGCCCCTGGCCGATGCCAAGGGCCGCTTCGAAATGCATTATCTGATCCAGATTATGCGCATGACCCGGGGCAACGTGAGTCAGGCTGCACAATTGGCGCAGCGCAACCGGACGGAGTTTTATCGCCTGCTGCGTCGTTACCACCTGGATCCCGCCGCCTTCAAAGAAACGGGCAGCGAAGAAGGCGAAGCGGAGATATAGGGGGTCGCCCTGAAGAATCGGCGATTCACTTGGAGGTTTCCCATGAAGATAGAATCCATCACCCTGGTGCGGCATGGCATGACGGCATGGTCGGATAGCGGCAAACATACCTCGGTGACCGATGTGGCATTGACGGCGGAGGGTCGGGTAGACGCGCAAGCGCTCTGGGGATCCTTTGTGGAGCAGGGACATTTTGATGGCGTTTACTCCAGCCCTATGCTGCGGGCGCAGCACACAGCCATTCTCGCGGGATTTGCCGATCCTGAACTACACCAGGGACTCTGTGAGTGGCGCTATGGCCGCTATGAGGGCATGACGACAGCCGAAATTCGTCGAGAAAATCCGAAATGGAGTATTTTCCGTTGCGGTGGACCGGGTGGTGAAAGTCCGGAAGCCGTCAGCGCCCGTTGCGACGGGCTGCTTGAGGAATGGGATGAGAAGGGCCACCGTCATGTGCTGTGCTTTGCCCATGGCCACATTCTGCGGGCGCTGGCCGCCCGTTGGCTGAGGCTGGAGTTGCGTTTTGGTGAGCATCTGCATCTGGACCCGGGCAGCATTTCGTGCCTGGGTTGGGAGCATGAAGTCCCCGCCCTGCATCTGTGGAATTATTGTCCGCAGCGCCCGGTCATCGGACCGCGCGCTGCGGACGGATTCTAAACACCTGTCCGGAGATGATCGCTCAAGGCAGCAGAAAGGCCGGCGCGACCTGCGCCGCCAGTTGCATCCCGGCGTGATAATAATGCGTGCCCGAAAAAGCATGGGCATCGTCAGCGCGAAACGCATCCATAGCCAGACCCTTGCGTCCCAGTGTCCCGCTCCACCAGCCGGAGGGATAGCAGAACTGCGGAAAGTACACGCTGTTCACCGCGTCAAAGCCCGCTTCCGTCATGCGTTGTTGGCACTGACGGATCAGGTTGGCATGCAACAAGGGAGATTCAGACTGGGCCACCAGCACGCCCTGATCGGCCAGCGCATGGTGGCAAGCCGCGTAAAAGTCCGTGGCGAAAAGCCCCGCCGCCGGTCCGACCGGGTCGGTGGAGTCGACGATGATCACATCATAGCGTCCCGCCTCCGCCTCTTTGACCCAGGCGATGCCATCGGTAAAGTGAAAATGGGCGCGGGGGTCATTATTTTTCTCACAGAGTTCCGGGAAGAAACGCTCGGCGACGCGGGTGACCCGCTCATCCAGCTCAACCTGCGTGGCTTCTTCTACTTCCCGGTGGCGCAGCACCTCGCGCAGGGTGCCGCAGTCACCACCGCCGATGATCAGTACCCGTTTGGGCATCGGGTGGGTGAAGAGGGCTGGATGGCTCATCATTTCGTGATAGAGAAAGTTGTCGCGGTCGGTGACCATCACCAATCCGTCCAGCGTCATGAGGGTGCCGAACTGCTCGGTTTCGAAGATCTCAATGACCTGATAAGGACTCTGCTCGCGATGCAGCACTTCGCGGATTTTCAGGCTCAATGCTGCACCGTGCTCTTCATAGCGCTCGGTGTACCACAGTTCTGTGCTCATAACCGCCTCTCTCGACGCTGGGGATGGTGGGGTGCTCGCGGGGGATTTTGCGGAAGAAACGCGCAAAAGAAAAGGGCGGACCGGTTACCCAGGTCCGCCTGTTACCGCTGTGAGTCATTTCAAGCGCAGAGAACCGGCTTGACGCGCAACTCATGGGCAGGAACGCCCATCATATCCACTTGCCCGCGCTTCATCTCCATGGTGGAGACTTGCCCGGCGCCAAAGGCTTCCTTGAGATAATTCAAGGCATCCTCGGGCTGGATGATATCGCCGCAGGTGAAAATATCCACCGCTGCGTAGCCATATTCCGGCCAAGTGTGAATGGCCAGATGCGACTCGGCGACGATGACGGCGCCACTCACCCCATAGGGTGAGAAGTGGTGAAAAGTTTGCGTCACGATGGTGCAATTGGCACGCCGGGCGGCCTCGAGCATGGCATCTGTAACATAATCAACATCAGACAAGGTACTGCCGTCACAATGGTAAAAATCTGCGACGATTTGATGTCCCAATGAGCGCATAGGTGCCCCCCTTACCAAAGTTAATAAACGGTTAAGAAGTAGCTCCCGTGCACCCCCAGACAGTACTTGGTTTTATGCCCTACCTTGCTGGAACGATGCTTTGCTCCAAATCTCTTAAGGACTGACCCCCTTAGTAACTGCTTTCGGTGCCGTGGAAACAGACGACGAACTATACACGTATGCGTTGAGGATGCAAGGATTTTTAGCGGGTAACGAGGGGTGATTCTCATCGCTTCTGCGCGGCGTTCTGGCCCCATGCTGACCGTTCGGTTTATACTGTGCGCCATGACCGCAAAAGTAGAGGGTGCCCATGGCCGCTGAGGCCCTTGTCGAACTGGAAAACGTGCACTTTTCCCGGGGGCCGCATCTGGTCCTGGCGGGGGTGGATATGCGTATTCCCCAAGGGGCCATCGTCTCCCTCATGGGAGCGAGTGGTGGCGGCAAGACGACCATGCTGAATCTGATGGCCGGCACCCTGGCGCCACAGTCCGGGCGCATACGGGTGGCAGGGCAGGATCTGCAAGCGCTGGATTTTGAGGACCTATACCGTTTGCGCCGCCGCATGGGCATGCTTTTTCAGCACAGCGCCCTGTTTACCGATTTTAGCGCCTTTGAGAATGTTGCTTTTCCTCTGCGACGCCATTTCCGGCTGAGCGAGGGTATCTTGCGTAAACTGGTGTTGATGAAGCTGGAGGCGGTGGGATTGCGGGGTGCGGCTGGATTGATGCCCGCCGAGCTCTCCGGCGGCATGGCTCGGCGGGTGGCGCTGGCCCGTGCGGTGGTGATGGATCCGATGCTGATTTTTTACGATGAGCCCTTCACCGGCTTGGACCCCATCAGTGTGGGAATTATCGCGACTCTGATCCGTCGCCTCAATGATGCCCTGGGCGCGACCAGTATTCTCGTCAGTCACGATGTGCAGGAGACTTTTTCTATCGCGGATTATGGTTATATCCTCGCGGGCGGCAAAATCATTGCGGAAGGTTCGCCAGAAGTCTTGCGGGCCAGTGATTCAGAACTGGCCAGGCAGTTTCTCGGTGGGCAGCCGGATGGGCCGGTGCCCTTTCATTATCCAGCCAGAGATAACTACGCTACCGCTTTGATGAGTTCGGCGGCTGCGGGTGAGGTGATTTAGAGCATGGCCTTTCTGGATTTCGTGCCGAATCTGGGGCGACGGGTATTGCTGACGATCCCCAACTTGGGGGCCGCGGCGCGTTTTCTGCTGCGGAGTTTGGTGGCGGTGATCAACCGCCATTTCAGCATTCAACAACTGCTCAAGCAGGTGTATGGCTTTGGGGTGCGGTCGCTGCTCCTGATGATGGTCGCCGCTTTCTTCACGGGTATGGTGTTGGGTTTTCAGGGGTATTACGCGCTGGTGCGCTTTGGCGCCACTTCGGCACTGGGCACCCTGGTCGCCCTGTCGCTCCTGCGCGAGCTGGGGCCGGTGTTGACGGCGCTGCTCTTCGCCGGGCGGGCGGGGTCGGCGCTGACCGCCGAAATCAGTTCCATGAAGGCGACGGAGCAGCTAAACGCCATGGAAATGATGGCGGTCAACCCATTTGCCTGGGTCGTGGCGCCCCGCCTCTGGGCGGGGATTATCGTCGTGCCTATACTCTGCGCTATTTTTGATCTGGTCGGCATCTTGGGTGGATACCTCATTTCGGTGCCGGTGCTGGGCGTGGATGGTGGCACTTTCTGGGCGCAGATGCAGTCTAATGTCACGTTTTCCGGTGATATCCTGACTGGTCTGTTCAAGGCTCTTTGCTTTGGGCTGGTGGTGACCTGGATCGCTGCCTGGCAGGGTTACGCGGCACAGCCGACAGCGGAAGGCGTGGGTAACGCCACGACGCGCAGCGTGGTGACGGCATCGCTGGCGGTGCTGGGTCTCGATTTCATTCTCACGGCTTTCTTGTTCACCTAAGGGGTAGACGGCGCATGGAAAAACGAGCGATAGACTGGTGGGTGGGCATCTTTGTGCTTCTCGGCATCGCTGCTTTGATGGTGCTGGCACTGCGCGTAGGGAACCTCTCCGGCTTCGCCTACAACGACGGTTACGTACTGCATGCGAATTTCACCAATGTGGGCAGTCTCAAGGTGCGCAGCCCGGTCAGACTGGGTGGGGTCACGATCGGTGAGGTGACCCACATCGGTATGGACCCCAAGACCTTCATGGCGAAGGTGACCATGCGTATCGAACCGAAGGTGAAATTGCCGACGGATACGGGTGCGTCCATTTACACCGAGGGGTTGCTGGGCGAGCAGTATGTGGCCGTTCAGCCGGGTGGAATGCCGCAGGAGCTGAAGCCGGGTGGCACCATTACCATGACGCAAAGCGCGGTCAATATTGATCAGCTAATCGGCCAGATGGTCTTTGATAAGGCCTCGGGTAGCAAATAGGGAGGATTCGGTATGCGTCAAATTTCTTTGATTTCGCTGGCATTTTTTTTGCTGGCCTGGACGCTGCCTGCTGCGGCAGAAGATACGCAGGGGGCGGTAGCGGTGGTTCAGCAGCTTACCAATAGTGTACTCAAGGTGCTGCGCTCCAATGACGGCAAGCCCATCACGCCAGCCGTGAAGAAAGAGGTGGCGGATATCGTCTTGCCGCACATGGATTTCACCACCATGTCGCAATACGTGATGGCGCGGTACTGGCGGCAGATGGATCCGGCCCAGCAGCAGGAATTTGTGGTGCTGTTCAAGGATCTGCTGGTGCGTACCTACAGTAATTCACTCAATCATTACCACGGGCAGACGGTAAAAATCACTGGCAGCCAGCAGATCTCCCAGAATCCGCCAGTGGCACAAGTGAACATGGTTATTCGTCAGAACGGTAGTGGTCCAGATGTTCCGGTGATTTATGCCCTGCTCTACATCAACAACTCCTGGCGGATTTACAACACCTATATTGACGGGGTCAGCATGGTGCTGAATTACCGGCAGAGCTTTGGCCAGATCGTCGCGAGCCGTGGAATCCCCGCTCTGCTCCAGGATATGAAGGCCAAGGATGGCATGGGCAAGGCACCAGGCAAAACGGCGGCGGCCGCTTGAGCGCAGCGGCCTCCTGGGAGCGACGGATGATTGACGGTGCTCCTTGGCTGTTTCTGCAAGGGGACTGGCGGGTGGCACCACTGGATAAGCTGCTGCGATCCTTCGCATGGGTGAAAGACGGACAGGGCTGCACAGAAATTTCCGTCGTGGAGCTAGAGGCTGCGGACAGCGCGACGCTTGCCGTGTTGATGGAGTGGGTACAGCAGGCCAGGCAGCGTGGAACCGCGCTACGCATTCATGGGGCGTCTTCCAAGCTGCAAGAACTGGCGAGTTTGTATCGTCTGCAGGATATTTTGCCGCTGTGCCATGACTGATCTCCCGGCTATTCACATCGCCGGGTTGCGCAAAGCCTATGGCAGCGGCCATTTGGCCTTGGCTGGCGTAGATCTGGATGTGCATGCCGGAGAGTTTTTTGGTCTGCTGGGCCCCAATGGTGCGGGGAAATCTTCGCTGATCAACATCCTGGCCGGGACTGTGCGCCGTTCGAGCGGGGTGGCAGAAATCTTCGGCTTTGATGTGGAGCGGGATTTTCGCCGGAGCCGTCAGTTGCTGGGGGTCGTGCCCCAGGAGTTGGCCTATGACCCCTTTTTTACCGTGCGCGAATTTCTGCGCATGCAATCCGGCTATTTTGGTTTGCGTCACAATGATGACTGGCTGGATGAGTTGATGGCGGAACTGGATCTGACGGACAAGGCCAACGCCAATTTGCGCGCTTTGTCCGGTGGCATGAAGCGGCGGGTGCTTATCGCCCAGGCTTTGGTGCACAGGCCCCCGGTGGTGGTGCTGGATGAGCCGACTGCCGGGGTTGATGTGGAACTGCGTCAGGGGCTCTGGCGTTTTATGCGACGGTATAATGAAGAGGGCCGTACGGTCATTCTCACCACCCATTATCTGGAAGAGGCCGAGGAACTCTGTCAGCGGATCGCCATTCTCCAGCAGGGACGAATGGTTGCCTTGGACAGCAAGGATGCATTGCTGCGTACCTCCAGTTGGCGGGTGCTCACGGTGACCTTTGACCGCGATCCGGGCACGCTCCCTCCCGAATTGGCGGAGTTACTGACCGGTGCCGCAGAAAATACCCGGGTACTCAGGATTGACGCCCGGAGAAGCCCGTTGGGGGGCGTCCTGGCACAATTGCAAAAATTGCCCGCCCAGATCCTGGATTTACGCCTTCAGGAGCCACGTCTGGAAGATGCCTTCACGGATATCCTCGGACAAGGGCGCTAATTTTGGTGGACCATTTGCGTCTGGATCTTTTCCTCAAGATGTCACGCCTGATCAAGCGCCGCAGTCTGGCCAAAGAAATCTGTGATGGCGGATGTGTGCAGATCAACGGTCGGCTGGCTAAGGCGGGGGCGATGGTGCAGGTGGGTGATGTGCTCACTATCGATATTCGGGATCGCCTGATGCGGGTACGGGTCTTGCGTATTCCGCAGCGGATTGAAGGACCGGAAGGGGTAGTGGAAGTGCTGCCCGAGGAGGTTGGGGAATGATCGCAGAGCCACGTTTGTTGCTGACGGTGGGAGAACCCGCAGGCATCGGCCCGGATATTTGCCTGCAATTGGCCAGCCATGCCTTGCCCTCCGGGGTCCTGCTCATTGGCGACCTGCAATGTCTGCGCAGCCGCGCCCTGACTCTGGGTTTATCGCTGCGACTGGAGCCCTGGCAGGAGGGCAATCCCTGGTCAGCGCCGGGAAGCGGTGTGTTGCATGTGCTGGACGTGCCCCTGGCTCAGCCTTGTCGCCCCGGCCATCTGGATGTGGCTAATGCACCGGCGGTATTGGCTACCCTGGATAAAGCGATGCACCTGTTACGGGCAGGCGCTGCGGATGCACTGGTAACGGCCCCGGTGCACAAGGGCATCATCAACGACGCGGGGATTCCCTTTACCGGGCATACAGAATATCTCGCGGATACCTGTGGCAGTCCGGAGGTGGTCATGCTGCTGGCTGGTCGCGGCCTGCGGGTTGCGCTGGCGACGACTCATCTGCCTTTGGCTCAAGTGGCGGCAGCCATTACCCCGGAAGGGTTGGAGGGTACATTGCGCATCCTGCACCGGGCCATGCGTGAAGACTTCGCCCTTTCGGCACCCCGTATTCTGGTCGCTGGTCTGAATCCCCATGCCGGGGAGGGCGGGCACCTGGGGCATGAGGAACAGGATATCATCGCGCCAGTGATAGCAGCCTTGCAGAGAGAGGGGTTGCGGGTCAGCGGCCCGTGGCCGGCCGACACCCTGTTTACCCCGCGCCTGCTGGAAGATGCCGATGCGGTGCTGGCGATGTATCACGACCAGGGGCTGCCGGTGCTGAAGTACCATGCCTTTGGTGAGGCGGTAAATATTACCTTGGGTCTGCCTATGGTGCGCACCAGTGTGGACCACGGCACGGCGCTGGATGTGGCGGGCACGGGCCTGGCAGAAGGAGGCAGCTTGCTGCGGGCGCTGGATGTCGCTGCGGAAATCGTCCGCAACCGGCGCCTCGCGGGCCGTTGATGCCTGCCGCAGGCCGGTCTGCATACTCAAAAAATGCGGTTGCGTCCCGCTGGCACCTGGGCGACCAGGAATTCCATCTGATCGGCGAGAATGCGCCGATTACTGAGCAGCAGATACTCGGCCCAGGTCGGGGTGAAGGGCACCGCGAGCAGCGGCATGTGCGCTTCGTCGGGGGTGCGGTTGTCCTTGCGACTGTTGCAACTGCGGCAGGCGGTCACCACGTTGGTCCAGATATCCCTGCCCTTGCGCGAGATGGGAATGATATGGTCACGGGTGAGTTCGCGGAGGGGGAAGTGTTTGCCACAGTACATGCAGAGATGACGGTCACGATGAAACAAGGTTTGGTTGGACAGTGCCGGAGGGCGAATGCTGCCCTGATGACGGCCACGGACGGCGATGACCGGATGAATGTCGAGTTGCGAGAGAATGCCACTGCGGCGGCAGATGCCGCCGTGGGCGGTAAAGAAAGGATTCCCCAGTGTCCAGGCAACATTACCTCGGACATAATGGGCCGCGGCTTCTTCCCAGGTTTCCCAGGCCATGGGACGACCACCGACGTCAAGGCGCAGCACGAGGTGCATAGACTTTCCGTTTCGCATCGCCTGCTAGAGGCGTCGACCAAATATAGCATGAAGATGTGCTAATGTTGCAAGAGGGGCGCCTGCCGCGTGCAAAAAAGCGTTTCGGACAGAATTTTCTGGTTCAGCCGCAGATCATTGCGCGTATTGTGGCGGCTATTCGCCCCGTGCCCGGCGATCAATTGGTGGAGATCGGGCCGGGGCCGGGGGCGCTGACCAAGGCTTTGCTTCGTCTTTTGCCGCAGTTGACGGTGGTAGAGCTGGATCGGGATATGATTGCCGGTTTGCACGCGCTGGCGTCGCCGGAGCAGCTACAGGTCATACAGGCGGATGCGCTGGAGATCGACTTCCCGGCACTGGCCGGTGCCGGGAATATCCTGCGGGTGGTGGGTAACTTGCCTTACAATGTAGCGACGCCGCTGATTTTTCATATACTGGAGCAGGCGGAACAGGTGCGGGATATGCACTTCATGCTGCAAAAAGAGGTGGTGGACCGTATGGTGGCGGTGCCAGGAACCAAAGCTTACGGGCGGCTCTCGGTGATGATACAGGCGCACTGTGCGGTGGAATCACTGTTCACGGTGGCTCCTGGCAATTTCTTTCCGGTGCCCAAAGTGGATTCGGCCTTCATGCGCCTGGTACCGCATCGTCCAGGGTTGCTACCACTCCATTTGCAGGTGCCTTTTGCGCGGATTGTGGCCACCAGCTTTGCCCAGCGCCGCAAGACACTCGCCAATAATCTGCGCGGCATTTTGAGTGCGGACGACTTGCGAGGTTTGCAGATCGATCCCGGTTGCCGCGCCGAGACGCTGGATCAGGCCGCCTTTTTCCGCCTCGCCGAGGCCACTGCTGAACAGGGAAAGTGATCATGAATCATTTGGAAGTTGCCGAGAAACTGTTTGTCGAACTGGAATGGGAAGCGAAAACACTGCCCGATTATCCGGTCCTCACTTGCGCGTTGCAGGTACCTAATGGCGTTCTGGACATTTTTTGCCATGTGCATGGCGAACGGGAGCGTATCCTGTTTTACCTGCGTCCCCAGAATCTGGAGATAACGATGGGAAAACGCCTGGCGGTGGCGGAGTTTCTGACCCGTGCCAACTATGGGCTGGCTCTGGGTAACTTTGAGCTCGATATGGAGGATGGAGAAGTCAACTTCAAGACGATTCTCCAGGCGCCTGCCACCGTGTTGAGCACTGCCCTGTTGCGTCCTTATCTGCTGGTTGGCGTGGAGACCATCAACCACTACCTGCCAGGGCTGAACCGAGTGCTGAGCGGCCAGGAAACTCCGGCTGCCGCGATCAAGGCGTTGGAGATTGTGACAGCGGTGCATTGACCCCGGAGCCGATGATTCCGCTGCCCAGCAGCAGCGGAGTGATGCCCATGCCGCGGATTTTTGCAAGGGTGGGTTGGGCCGCTGCCAGAGAATCGAAGGTGTTGGTGCGGAGCCGGTAGAGGGTGTTGTTATCGCCCGCTTCCACCTTTTCCATCTGGGTGCTGACCCCCAGCAGAGCAAGACGATCGCGCAGGACGGCGGCGGCGGCGCGATTGGTGAAGGCGCCGACCTGAATGGTCACCGGCTGGTGGACGGCGCTGGTGCTGCTGGTGGTCGCCGCACTGGGGATACCGGGACCGTTCCCGAGGATGTCGGCAGGAATGTCCACATGCATGGCGGGCAATATCTGATAAAAATTGAAATCGACGCCGCTGCGAGTGGCGGCTGTGGAGGCCGCAGCGGCGCTGCTGGAGGTGACGACGGCGAGCGGGTCGCGCACCGGAGTTTGTATGGTCGCCAGGGCAGTCGATGTGGACGCTGCCGAGCTAACAGGCTGTTGCTGAGCGATTGCCGGCGCGCTATTGCTGAAGGCCACCGCCGCCGGTAGTCTTGTCCCGCTATTGATTAAACCGAGCTTTCCGGTGGTGATGTGGATTTGTGCTATCCACCACCAGACCCCCGCACTGAGCATGATTACCAGAAGAAGCAGCAACACCCAAGGCCAGTTCAGTGCCGGAGGGGGGGGCGTTCGCTCGGTGTCATCTTCCAGCTCGACCGTCCGCCGTGGTGGGATGGGCGGGCGCGGCTCTGGCGCTCGCGGGCGGCTGGTTTGATTTTTGTAATCGCGCATAACCCTTTACATCTGCTCCGGTGCGCTGACGCCGAGCAGTCGTAGTCCGTTGGCAATAGTCTGCGCGACGGTCAAACAGAGCGTCAGGCGGGCGTGGCGCAGCGGCGTTTCCTCCACCAGAATTCTGGTCGAATTGTAGTAGGTGTGGAAGGCCGCGGCCAACTCCCTGAGATAGAAGGCAAGCTGATGTGGTTCGCGATCACGGGCTGCCGTGGCCACTACTTCCGGGAAGCGCCAGAGGGTGTCGGCAAGTGCGATTTCGCGGGGCTCCTGGAGGATTTCCAGGTCGACGTCGTCTGCTGAAGGCAGGCTGAGGCTCTTTTCTGCGGCTTGCCGCAGCAGGGAATACACCCGGGCGTGGGCATACTGGATATAAAATACCGGGTTTTCTTCGGAGTGCTTTTTGGCCAGTTCCAGATCAAAGTCCAGATGCTGGTCGGCGCGGCGCAGCACATAAAAGAAACGCGCGGCATCATTGCCCACTTCCTCGCGCAGTTCACGGAGGGTGACAAACTCGCCCGCGCGGGTAGACATGGAGATCTTTTCCGTACCGCGATAGAGGATGGCG
>JAKBXD010000054.1 GCA_021840785.1 Pseudomonadota bacterium | reverse complement strand
AGTTAACAGCTTCGGCGGCAAGCGCGAAGCTGTTGACACAATTTACCTCCTGTGATACAAGCTAGGAAAATCTGGTAATTTATTTAAGATCCTTATTTCTGCTTAGGGCGACGTCAATGTTGGAGTGCATACCGGCTAAGGGTCAGATATTCATGCAGATACATGCTAGCCATGTGCCATTGCAGGCCAGACCATCACGATCGATGTCTCCATCCCATGAGATTTTTTGAAAAAATACGCTCCGCCAGAGAATATGTGGTATTCTACATAGGCCTCGCGCTCTTGGCGAGCGTTAGTCTTTTATGGTCTATTTTTGCACTACCCATGAATATTATATTTCCGATAAAATTTCGGAAGTTAATTGGGAGATGGGTTATTTCCATGGGATTTAGGCTGTATCTGCGGACATTATCCGCTCTCGGTGCTTGCCATTTTGACATTAGCGCACTCGATACGCTCAGCGATGAGTTACCGATGGTCATCGCACCGAATCATCCTTCACTGCTTGATGCGATTATGATTCTTTCGCGCATGCCGCGCCTAGCGTGCATTATGAAAGCGGAATTGGTAGACAATCCATTTTTTGGCGCCGGTGCGCGTCTGGCTTGTTACATTCGTAATGACGCCTTACGCCACATGCTTCACCTTGCCGTCGAAGAACTACGTGGCGGCAGTCATTTACTTCTTTTCCCGGAAGGCACGCGAAGTCATCCCCTTCCCATCGGAACCATACGGGGCAGCATTGCGCTGATTGCCAAGCAGGCGCATGTGCCCATCCAGACCATATTAATCACCGCAGACTCTCCCTTTCTCGGTAAGGGATGGCCCTTCTTTCGCAAGCCGGCCATGCCTATTCACTACCGTATAGAGATAGGTCGCCGCTTCGATCCACCAACGGACGTACGCCGTACGATAGTGGAACTGGAAACCTATTTTCACTCAGCTCTGACAGGCAATCCCTTACCACCAAACGTCGCGTCAGCGGCAGCAGACGAATTGGAATGAAACAACCCTCCAGCACCCACTTATTGCTTATTCCGAGCTACAACCCCGGGCCCAAAGTCTATGCAACAGTGGTCGCGGCACGTCAACATTGGAACCCTGTCTGGGTCATCGTCGACGGGAGTACCGACGGCACGGCAATAGGCCTCCAGGAATTAGCGCGCCGGGATGGTGGATTACGCATCCTCATCCTCTCCCACAACCGTGGCAAAGGAGAAGCTATACGATATGGCTTGGAGCAAGCCCAGGGACAGGGCTATACCCATGTATTGACGATGGACTCCGATGGTCAGCACCCCGCCGGGGAGGTCCCCGCATTTATGCAGGCGTCTGCCAACAACCCTGACGCCATGATTCTCGGCGTACCGGTTTTTGATGCCAGCGCCCCTGCTCTTCGGGTAAAAGGTCGTAAGATATCTAACTGGTGGGCCAACCTGGAAACGTTAGGCGGGGGTATCGGCGACTCCCTGTTTGGCTTTCGCGTTTATCCCTTGGCCCCCCTGCAGCGCCTCATGCACAAACAGCGCTGGATGCGGCGTTTCGATTTCGATCCCGAAGCCGCTGTACGAATGTCCTGGATGGGAATCCGTATTATCAATTTACCGGCACCCGTGCGTTATTTTGAGACCAGCGACGGCGGGATTTCTCATTTTCATTACCTGCGTGACAACATTCTGTTGACCTGGATGCATACCCGTTTATTTTTCGGCTTTATAATACGTCTGCCGATATTATTAGCGCGCCGGATACAGCACCAGCGTTAGCTGTCATATGCCCCCACTGTTCAGCATTTTCAAGTAGCAACGACCTCCCCATGTCGCTCTTGCGCATGAGGCAACCAGCGCCGCAACAACGGCGTGGTGACGACGGTGCTCACAATGGCCATAATGACCAGCATGGTAAAAGTTTTTTCCGAAATGGCCCCCATATCATAACCCACATTAATGACCACAAGCTCCATGAGTGCTCTGGTATTCATCATGACCCCCATTATTTTCCCCTGATGATGATCTAATCCTGAAATCCGCGCGGCGGCATATACGCCAGCAAACTTGGAGATCGTCGCCAATATCAATATTAAACCACACCAAATCCACGGCCACACGCCATCGAGCGCAGCAATATTGGTTCGCAAACCGGTATATGTAAAAAATATTGGCAGAAAAAAAACTGAAACGAAAGGAGCGACACGCGCTTGCCATAGCTTGGCAAAATCAGCTTCGTCATACAATATGACGCCCATAACAAACCCACCAAATATCGTGAATATCCCTAATGCCGAGGTAATCATACCCGAGATGAATATGCTCACCAAAACAATCCCCAGAAAAGTCGCAGATATCTCATGCCCGGCATTAAAGTGGCGGACCGCCCATTTCATGAGTGGGCGAACGAAGAAAAACCATGCCAGGACAAAAAGAAAAACGAAAAACACCTTGGCCAAAAATAAAGGGAATTGAAATTGCGCAAGCGCCAGGGCCGTTACCAGTGCGAGCAATAACCAGCCCACCACGTCATTTATCGCCGCGGCGCTGATGGCGATCACCCCAAGTCGGGATTTCGTTATACCCAGCTCCATCATAATGCGGCCGAGGACAGGAACAGCTGTAATGGAAAAAGCGGTAGCCACAAAGAGCGCCGAAACCCAGCGGTTCGCCTCCGGAGAAAGCAGAGGCGCGCTCATGAAACCCACGCCCCATCCCGTAGCGAATGGTAACAACAGGCTAGCCATCGCTATCCATAACACCACACGGCGATTGGCTTTTTTCTTAAGATGCGAAAAGTCGAATTCCAGGCCGACCTGAAACATCAGCAAGATGAGACCTAACTGGGAAAGGACATCTAACGGCCCTGACGGAGTAGAATGGAAAATCCAAAGAAAAGGAACCGGCATTATCCAGCCGAACAATGAAGGGCCCAACAGAATGCCTGCGATAATTTCTCCAACAACAGTGGCCTGGGCTATCCTGGCAGCCAAGCTTCCCGCGATGCGCGCGGCCAGAATAATAATGCAGAGTTGTGCCAGGGTAAAAAATACGAGACGTTCGGATTGCTGGGTCGCCAAGTCCGTATTCATACCATGGCACCATTGATAGATATAATCTGCCCGCTGATATAAGCCGCTTTTTCTGAGGCCAGGAAAGCTACGAGATCAGCGACCTCGGCCGGTTGCCCCGCCCGTCCCATGGGTACCATCTGGGTGATACGCGCGACATCAAAAGCCCGTTCACTCATTTCCGTGGCGATAATGCCGGGCGCGACGGCGTTGACGGTAATACCCCGACTAGCCACTTCCAACGCTAGCGACTTAGTCGCCGCATGTAACGCACCTTTCGCTGCTGCGTAATTTACTTGTCCGCGATTCCCCATAAGCGCCGCCACGGAGGTAATATTGATGATCCGCCCCCAGCGGGTGCGGATCATGGGCATCAATACGGCCTGCGTAACATGGAAAAAGCCGTTCAACGAAACATCTATGACCTCCTGCCACTGCTGCGGACTGAGTCCTGGAAACACCGCATCATCGTGGATTCCGGCATTATTGATCAACACCTGTATCGGCCCCGACGCAATCAATTCCTGCACGGACTGGGTGGTCGCCTCGCGGTCGGTGATATCAAAGGCGGACACCGCTGCGCGACCGCCAGCGTCTCTGATGGACGCCGCCAACGCGGTAGCTTTTACCAGGTTGCGATGGGTGTGAATAATGACGTCAAAGCCATCTGCGGCCAGCCTTTGACAGATAGCGGCACCAATGCCACCACTCCCGCCCGTCACCAAGGCACGTTTACACATCAAGGGACTTCCTGTTGAGCCGCCACGAAAATAATGATTCGACCCTTAACAAGCATACGTCGGTCAGTGGAAATAACGAAGCCGTAAAGCAAACTGCTGTGGGCCGCGAGCCTTGTTGCGCTGACCGCCAGATCGCCCTCGATGTCGTCGAGGCGCGTTATTTCCATACATAATTCGCGGACACTCGCGAGGTAACCAGCACCGCTCCTTTGAGGCTCGCCACCCTCTTTCGTCCGTACCAATGCATCATGTACAGCCATGGCCTGTGCCGCATACTCGACACCGCAAATCGCACCCAGCCGTCCACCCGCACGCAATGGGTTGCTTGTGCTTCGATGGCTGCTCGCGACACAAAGAATCTGTTCATCATCCCAGCGCTCTACGCAATCCAGCAAGAGCATATTGCCTTTATGCGGAATGTGATCAGAGATCCACTGACGACCTATCGACACGGCGCCACTTCAAGCACCAGATATTGAGAAGGTAAATACTCCAATACGATATTTCCGCTATCGCGCCTTGCGATGGATTGCAGCAGCGGCAGACAACGCGCCGCGGGGATGGCTCTGGAGAGATCGTCAAGCTGCGCGTCGGACATCGCTTGCCCAGGCCGCTCGGCAAAGGGCATATCGCCAGGAATCCGGATCTGCACCAACGCTTTACCGGGCTGCGGCGTTACCGTCAATAACAGCGCAACCGCAAAAATATCGGGTACCGGGCGAGCGGCGTATAGCGGGAAGGGATAGTCCTGATCACTGGCCACCAGCAACACGGGGGTACGGAGCGTCAGCAGCAGCGACACGGCTTCTAACAGGCCAGCCGCAAAACTCCCATCATAGGCGCTCACCACAGACGATGGCGCCATCGCGCCCGTCGCAATGCCCCAGTAACCAGAAATCGCGTTATGCACGGAATTGTGAAACTGGGTGGGCGATATCAGATGGTCGCCTGCGGCCATCGCAGAACAAATGGCGTTGCAGATATCTCCATCGCCACCCGAAGAAGCAAACACCGATGCAGGCTCCGCAGGCAAGATACCCGCCATGGCACAGGCCGCATATCCCACCTGCAGTGCGGCCATGACCCCTCTGCTGGCGCGGCGTCGTTCTGCCGGGGGTAAGGATTCCGGCGACGACAATATCGTCCTTCCGGGCAGATAGGTATCTTCACCCTTCAGTAAATATACGGCCTCTTGCCAGTTTTGGATGCCCGGCCCCAACACACCAATGCCTTCCACATACACAGGATGCATAGCAAAACCCCGGTTCGTTAAATGGGACGGCCAAAAATCAGGCTACAGTTACTACCACCAAAACCGAATGAATTACTCAACACCGTGGAGATCGCAGCTCCCTGATTTTGCGAAATATAATTAATTTCCATCGCATGATCCCGCGGTCCGGTATATGGGCCCGACGGCATAAAGCCGTTTTGAATGGACAATACGCATATGGCCGCTTCCAAAGCACCTGCGGCGCCCAATGTATGGCCCGTAGCCCCCTTTGTCGAGCTGCAAGGTGTTGCGGTACCGAAGACATTCGCTATAGCGATTGCCTCTGCCGCATCATTCGCCACGGTGCCAGTACCGTGCAGATTAATATAATCAATATGTTCAGGGCCCAATCCTGCGGAGACTAGCGCGCGCTCCATGGCCAAGCGCGCGCCCAGACCCTCCGGATGTGGTGAGGACATATGATAGGCATCGCTCGACTCGCCGACACCCAACAACCAGACGGCTTCGCGATCCTGAGGACCGGTCACTCTCTCCACAAGCATATACGCGGCCGCCTCCCCAATAGAAATGCCCGCACGATCAACGTTAAACGGTCGACACGGCTCTTTGGCCAAAAGACCCAGGGACTCAAAACCATAGAGTGTCGTCGCGCACAATGAATCCACACCGCCCACCACCGCCGCATCAATCAAACCACAATCTATCATCCGCTGGGCGGAGGCGAAGACCTTCGCACTGGAAGAACACGCCGACGAGACAGCCACAGCAGGCCCTGCAAGACCAAGCTTACGCCGGACAAATTCCGTAAGGGAATAAGGACTATGGGTACCGGCATATACGAATTCTGCCGGTAGCTGGCCATTCACTGCGTCACGATGTCGAAACGCCCACTCGGTACGCAACATACCGGCAGTGCTCGTTCCCAGGAAAACACCCACGCGTCGTCGCCCCCAGCGACCGACGGCCACCTCAACAGCATCCGTAAAACCATCCTGAGAAAGTGCGAGCTGGGCCAAGCGGTTGTTACGACAATTGAAATCGCGCAGATCCGCATCCATTTTTTCGTCATCCACGCCAGCCACCTCACCGACCCAAGTGTCGACGACCATGTCGCGGAATACACAAGGCGCAAGCCCACCCCGCCGACCATGCAATGCGGCCAAGGTCTGCTCCAGACCACGGCCAATGCAACTTGTAGCGGTCACGCCAGAAATCATCAGAATGGACATATATATTATAAATCAATGTGATATTGAAAAATCATTGTGAGGGTGAAGCGGCTAAAAGTCAACCGGAACCTGCTGACCACACGCCTCCCGATGCCATCTTCTCTGGCAAACCCCGCCACAGAGGATGCTGGACGACACCTGATTCTGGGTTACAATCCCAAGGCTACGCTCGACGAGGGAGCACCGGCGGAAATGAGAAAACGGTGCACTCCTGACAACGCGCGCAGAGCGGATTAAAGCCACGCGCACTATTGGCGGACCAGCGGGATCTGACGTACAACGACAGTCAAAATGGAGACATTAAAGAATGGCCCTTACCCCAGAAGAAGCAGACCTAAGCCGTTTAATTATAAAATCCTTGAACCTGCCAGGGGACCCCCTGCAGGTAGATCCTGAGGCCCCACTCTATGGCGGCCCATTGGGCTTGGATTCTATCGACCTCCTGGAGCTGTCTATGGTAATCACCAAGAAATACGGGGTGATGCTGTCTGGCGAAGGGGCCAATAAAACAGAGATATTCAGCTGCTTAAGAAACCTCAGTAATTACGTACAAAACCATCAACCCGGCTAAGCACAACGCTCGCTCTACAATAAACCTCTGCGCTCAACCAAGCTGGCAGAAAATAAAAGCGCCAGTATCACGCCGGGAGCAACAGTGGCACCAATTGCCTGAAGGACTGGGACTCCGGAGAAGGCCAGCGGCGCAAAACCGATAACCGTGGCCATATTGGCAACAACCAAGGATAATAAAGTACGTGACGAGCCTTCCCTATTCATCTGCCCACCACGATCAAAGAATAGTGCGTAGTTAGACCCTACGGCAACTATCAACATCAGTCCAATGAGATTCATAATATTCAACTCGACACCCATCACCACAAATGCAGCCACCACCACAAGTACCGCAGCAATTAATGGTAACATGATTCGAACAACACGTGTCACGGATCGGAAGACCGCTAACAATAAAATGATAATACCTAAAACACCGGCCAAAGAAAGCTTGAGCGCATTCCTGATATACCCCGAATAAAGCGTATTGGTGGCGCCAGAAATATCAACAAAAATAGCATCACCAACATGATGATGCATCATTGCGGCTTGCACTGCCGTAGAGTCAATCTTACCGGATGATGGCGCCATAATTGGTAACAACACGCTCCACTCCTGGCCATGATGCACAAGCATACTGTCGACAATCTGCTGAACACCCGCTGGGAGCTCAGCATAAGTCAGTAGCGGCAGCTTCCGCTCCCGCTCCACCGCTTGGACAAATGGGGAGAGCCGTGATGCTGACACCGGCAATCCGCGCACCGCCGCTTCCAAACGTGTGGTCAGAACAGGTTCCGAAGGCAAAGCCGATCTCCGCTCCACCTGGGATTCCATGCCCGGCAAAAAACGAGTAGGTGTTTCAAAGCCGCCAATAATTCCAGAGACCTGGAGCCGTTCTAATAGCGGGTCAATTTTACTGGCATTTTCCAGAGCCAGGTTACGGGTTGCTCCGGAGACAAGCAGCAGATATCCCTCATCAGGTATCCCCATATCCTTACGCAACTTCGCATAGAGTAACTGATCGGCTTTAGGAACTGGACTAAGCGCCGACAGTTCGTGACTCCAGATATGATCGCGATGGACAAGCAAAATGCCACTCGCAATGACCGCCAATGAAATAACGACCCATCTTGCGGACGACAGCATACGCATAACGTCGAGAAGAATATCACCCACCCGCTCGAAATCGCGCCGTTTAAAATGATGCGCAGGCAATCTTGACAATACCAAGCGGGTAACACCTGCGGCGGTGAGTAGGCCAGTAATGGCATAGAGGCCAAGCTGAGCGAGCCCTGGCAGATTAGAAAACAGCAGACTGGCAAAACCGACCACTGAGGTAAAAACACCCAGCCTGATGATGGGCCAATAATTTTTTTTCCATAATTCAGCGCCGGTAGCCATTTCCCCGGTCTGCACGAAGAAATAGATTGAATAATCCACCGCTTCCCCGATCAGTGCCGTGCCGAATCCCAAAGTGATATCATAAACCATCCCAAAACCTAAAGACACCGCCGCGATACCAACGATAACGCCAGACATCACGGGCACAAGGCTGTATACAAGCACCACCAGAGACCGGTATACAAACAAAAGCAGCATAATAATTAATGTGCCACTTATCAGCGACATCGACTCTGCGGCATGGACGATCGTATTGCGTGCCGCCACAGAAATCACACCCACACCAGTCAACTGTAATCTGGTACTCTGGCCAGAACTCCCCATATCCCTTTGCGCCAACTTGAATATCTTTTTTATGGTAGCTATCGCCTGTTGTTGTGCGTCGCTATCCGATCCCGGGAATCGCGTCTGCAACAAAAGCAATGCGCCATCTCCAGTCGACGATGCCCACACACCATCCAGGACTCGTGGTTTCGACATCCCACTTATCCCCTTGGCCATGCCAATCATGGCTCCAGTAGGGTCACTCGGGAAAAGCGCTGTCATTGCCTCACCGCCGGGGCTAGCCAGGTTATTGAGTGTCTTTTCTATCGCATCGTGCAGACCCTTTACCGAAAACAGCTCTGGCTTGGTAGCTGCGCTCAACAAATAGCGGTGCGTGAACAAATAACTATATATTTGGGAATTTACGCCCGCATTCCCGTTACTCACAAGTTCAAATTGCTTGTGCTTACGGAGATCGAGAACCATTTGCGCGGAAATACGCGCCCTTGTAGCAGCATCGCCGCCGTTTATTTCCACTAAAATCTTGCGTGAGAGCACACCGTTGCGCAACTGCTCGTTCAACAGAACCTGCTGTGCACTAGGTGATTTTGGCAAAAATTCGGATAGCGTGGACTCAAATGTTGTATTGATTATTACGCCAATGGCGCCGATCAGTATCGCCAGCCACACGCCCAGAATCAGCCATCGGAATTTTCTCATGGAGTAGACGAGTCTCTTATACTAATAAGCGACCAATCGTGATTTTCCTTTACAATCTCAATACTGCGTACCATGTGCCCCATACCGCCAATGGTGATATGCTTAATCTGTTTTGCAAACTCATTTTGCTTCGGTATCAGAATTAACGTCCAGCTATTTCTGTTGCCTTTAAGCGAAAGCATAAAATGCGTTTCTAATAACCCCATATTTCCAGTCAACACTCCGCGAATGCTGTCGACGAAGGCGAGTAATTCTGGGTGATCGTCCAATTGAATAATATATTTACCCATAGTGAGAATGTTTCCTTGCACCAGCATCATCTGATCGCTGGGTTTGACAGTATGCATCTCCAGCGTATCCGGTGCCACAAAGCGCATATTGCCAGATGATTGTATTGGCTTATCCAGAAAGCCAATATATTTTGTCTCTACAAAAGAGGCATGGCTAGACTTCACTTGCGCCAACGCATGCATTAATTCTGTTATGTTCCAGTCTGTCGCGCAGGCCGTTTGTGTTATCACGGAGCCCCCGAGGAAAAACGCGAGCACGGTACCAATGACATATTTTCTGGGCAGATAGAATATTCGCCGAAGCACTGTAAATCTGATAAATAACCGGTGAATACCGGACGCGGTAACCGCGATATGGGACTCCAGTTGACCGCGCTTTGTATTCATTTCACATAATCCTTTTTCATTCTTATATTATTATCTTTTCCCCAGAAATCATAAAAGTTAAACCAATTATAAGGAGCCATATGGCAATGTTTTTCAACCTCATTGACATATTTCAACATCGCATCCTGAATAGCCTTATCCTGATCCGCTTTCTCTACAGAAGAGAAATCGGCAATCTGCGTTATGAAAATTTCATAGCGCCCTGGGTCCGTATAAAGACCGGCCATAAAATACAAAGGCCGATTGAGCAGCGCCGCAATACGAAAAATGCCGATCGACCATGCGGCGGGCTCTCCGAGGAAAGGGATGATCCGTTTTTTCTCTGTCCCTACAGACCGGTCACCGAGGAAACCGACCAACGCACCCCTTTCCAATTGCTCCTGAACACGCAGCATCGTGTCCCAGCGGCCTAGCGGGATAATATTAGGCCGTTCTCCGCTTTTCATACTCGCCAGCGTGGTATTGAGCTTTTTTGCATTATCCTCATACATGACCATCACCACCGACACCCCAGGATACTTCAGTCCGACAGACCGCAATACCTCAAAACTGCCCAGGTGCGCACCCACCAATAGGGCTCCACGCATACCGGCAATCGCCCGCTCCACGTCCTTGGACAAATGCAACTGGATAGTAAACGGTGAATCATCGTTACTGAGCAGATACACTCTATCGTGAATCGTCGTCGCAAATGTCAGGAAATGACGATAGATATCTCTGGCATCGGCGCGGCGCCCGAGAACGCGGGTAAGGTAAGCCCGGGAAGCAGCCCGCGCAGAGGGCGCAAAAAGCAAAAAATAGCCCGCAATCAAGTATAAGACCACACGAGCAGCCGTCCTTCCCAACTTTTTTGAAATCCAGATCATCAGATGCAGCATAAATCGGCTGCCCCGCTCGGGGCGACTAAACCACTCGCTATCAGGCGATTGTCGAACCGTGCTGAACCGGTGAACCATTATCAGAGTCGCTCCCAAACATGCCCGGAGAAGTCACCGGATGCGATCAGACGGGCGCCCGCATGGACTTCAAAGGTCATGGGCATAGCATCCGCCACGACCACGCGAAGATTCAGCAATTCACCAGGTGCCACCGGGCTGTAGAATTTCGCCGAGCTAATACTGCAATCATTTATCGGCAAATCCCCCGCTGCGGCTATAGCACAAATGGCCTCGTCCAGAAGCAAGGCGGCGGGCACAACCGGATTTCCCGGAAAGTGGCCAGCGAATACCGGATGCCCAACCGGAATGATAAAGCTATGGTCATAATATTTCAGACGAACGCTCCTCGTTACCAATCAAGGCCCCGACCATTGCTTTTAAGGCTTCTCGTGAGATCTTACCGGTAGTGTTCCTAGGCAGGCTATCCACGATCTTTAGCGGGCGAGGAATAAACGCGGGATCCACACACTGCTTGAGCCGCTCAATTATTATTTCCGCATCCAAGTCCGGGGCCACGGCAAATGCCACCAAACGTGTCACTCGCCCATCACCACTTTCATCGGGCATAAAAAATACCCCATCCAAAACTCCAGAGACAGATGTGAGCTGATGATTTAAATGTGAAATAGAACTACGTTTTCCTGCTATATTTA
>JAKBXD010000053.1 GCA_021840785.1 Pseudomonadota bacterium | reverse complement strand
TCTTTTGGCGCAGACGTTGGTGGATGCCGATCAGGCGGACCTGGGGGCTTCTCTTGAAGAACAGGACCTCCAGAGGCAGATTCACCGAGCCCTCCTGGGTCTGGACATGCGACATCGCACCATCCTGATCCGTCGTTTTGGTATGGACGATCAGGGCGGGGCGTCCCTTTCCGCTATCGGCAAAGAGTTGGGCGTAAGCCACGAACGGGTCAGACAGCTACAGGAGGAGGCATTGGATCTGCTGCGCCAGCATACGGAGTTACAGTAAATTACTCAGGAGGACTTTTTTATGGAAATCATCGACGCGTCTGCCATGAGCAGGCTGCGCATCCAAGCCCAAAACTTTCAGCATACCCGGCCTTACCCATGGATTTGCATTTCTGATTTTCTTTATCCGGAAAAGTTTGACCAACTCTGCAAGGATCTTCCCGATCCTGCCCTTTTTGAATCCCAAATGGGCTATAAAAGAGCGCATGGGCAACAAAGCCATGATCGCCTCGCGCTACAGTATCGTCCGGCACTGGAAAAAGTGCTGGCACCGAGCTGGAAGTATTTTATTCAAGAATTGCAGAGCGATGCCTACAAATCCTTCTGGCGGGAGATGCTGGGCTTAAGCCCCAGGACACCCGTGATTCTCACCATGCACTGGCATTACGCCCCGCCCGGCGGGTCCGTTTCGCCGCATACCGACGCCCGGCGCAAGCTCGGTTCTCATATCTTCTATTTCAACACCCCGGATGACTGGGATGAGGCCTGGGGCGGGCAAACCCTGGTACTGGACGATGGGGGCAAATGGCCACGCCACTCGGCTCCGGACTATGCGGACTTGCGCGAAGCCGGCGCCTCCCAGGTGCTGGGAAATCGCAGTTTTCTCTTCGCGCAGACCGATCATTCCTGGCATGCCGTCAAAGCGGTTCAGTGCCCGGTGGGGCATATGCGCAAAGTTTTTATCGTCGTGGCCAACCGCCTCACGCCGCAGGTGATCTGGCGGCGTATCCGCGGTAAGGACGCCGACGGCTACCGGCTGGCAGGCGGAATTGAGGAAAAACCAACTCACGATGCAGTTGGATAACGCATTTATTGCTCAAGGAGAGGGCTCATGCGTCTCCCGTTTATTACTGTCCCACAGTGGCTACGGATTCTCGGATTGGTCACCTTGTTTTCAGCAGCGCCTTCGGCATGGGCCGTTACCCTGATGCCCAGCGGCGCACCCTATCTGAGCGTTGGCGCCGGCGCCTTCAATCTGGTCGGTGCGGTCGATGATGCCGGCTACAATCATACTCCGGCCGAGTTCGATGCGGAGTACCAGTCCGGATTCCGGTTTTATGGCATTGGCTACATGCTGGGCTTGCTGGCCAACACCGATGGTGGTGTTGATGGATACGCAGGTTTTTATGCTGACCTTGCGTTGACACCGCACTGGATACTCACACCGGAAGCCGCCGTGAGTGGGTATAGTCGGGGTAATAGCAAAAAAATGGGTAGCAATTTTCTCTTCCGGCTGGAGTTGGGGTTGGCCTACCAGATGGATGACGGCGGTCGGTTTGGGCTGAAAATTGCACACTTATCCAATGGAGATCTCTACACACGCGATCCTGGAGAAAATGAACTCCTGGTTACCTATTCATTTCCCCTGAGTTGATTGTACCGGCATTGGTGCAAAGGACGTCCTCATGAACGGCAAAGACATCGCAATACTGTATCGTTTCAGAGTGTTCAACAGTATCTGGAGCGCATGTTTCCTGCTCCTGTGGAGCACAGTAGTCTGGGCGGCGGTACCGGATACGCCCACCATCATGGTCCGGGACATCACCCAGGAGGTCATCCGCGTATTGCAGACGCATGAAGGACAGCCCTTCACACCCGCCGTCCAGCAACAGATCGCGGATATTGTGCTGCCCCACATCGATTTCGTGACCATGTCGCGCTTCGTCATGAGTCAATACTGGAGCCAGATGACGCCGGCACAGCAGGATGAATTCGTCCGGCTTTTCAAGGAGCAACTGGTTCATACCTACATGATTGCATTCAGTCATTACTCCGGACAGACAGTACAGATCCTTAGCAGTCGCGAGATATATCGACATCCTGACATCGTGCAGGTGAATACGATGATTCGGCAAACCAACGGGCTGGCGAACATTCCGGTCACCTATGCGTTCCTCCAGGAACGTTCCGGCTGGAAGATTTACGATGTATTCATCGACGGGATTTGCATGAACCTGACTTACCGGAATACGTACGGGCAAACAGTGGCCCATAAAGGAATCGCCAGTTTTCTCCAGGATCTGAGCAAAAAGGAGCGGCCCTGGAATAAGGGCCAGTGACTGCGGCGGACAATGGGCCGCGCCCAAAGAGAGGAGCGCCCATCCGCACTGCACCTGAGGTCTGAGCACGAAACATGCGGGTCAGACCCAGATTTATCTGACGCCCATGCATGCGGCTCAAAAAAGGTGGAACGCGGAATCGAGAATATTCGCAGAGGGTTACGAATGGTTCTCCAGACTGCGGAGCAGTCCCTTGGACGCTCCACCTGGAACCTTCTCGTCGGCTACATCATCGCGCAAATTACCCAAAAACCATGGTCGTCACCAGGGGCCTTCCCAGCCCTGGCCGGACCATAACTGCTGTTTTTAGGATAATGCGTACATCCCGTTCGGACGGGATGAGGCCATGTCACACGTTTTTGCGTATTGCCGGGCATGACTCCATTCTCTTGGAAAAAGGAGCCTCCTCAAAATCCGGGGCGATTCACATCAGACAGTCAACCCACAATCTTGCGTAATGGAATGGCTTCCATATATCCGGTATTGGAGCCAATAAAATAGGTTTTCCCTATCAACACCCCATTTTGGGGGCCAAAACCGCCGGAACGATTATGGTACATATGAGTTAACACCCCGCTTTGGCGATTCAATGTGCAAATGGCGCCGCTCCCGGTGGGCTGAATTACCCACTTCCCCACCACCAACGGCGCCGCCTTCATCCCAGCTGGGAGATGCTTCTGCCAGAGAATGTTGCCGTTCTGCAGATTGATGGCATATTCGTTGTGGGTAACCGGGCTTCCCGTATAGATCGTACCATCGGCGATATCTGGAACCGCATCTTTATTACGAGGTGGGATCTTTCCAGAGCCCAGCAGTCGCGTCCACAGGATATGACCGTTTTGGGCATTGACGGCCAACTCTTCCGAAGACGACCTCCCCTTGACTGTGTTGGGGCGTCGTATTTCTATCTGCCCGACCACGACGTTGCCTTGGGCCGCCCAAGTGCCATCCCCCCCGCTACTGGAGAAGATGTCTTCAGGATGCACCGTCCACAGCAACTTGCCAGAGGAACTGTTTACCGCATAAATCCGGCTGGGGTGCGTGCCGCCCATGACAATGATACGACCGCCATCTGCGGGGGTGGCCGACGACATACTGACAAAAGAACGGATGGCAGTCTTCCACAGCTCAGTGCCGTTTCGGGCGTTCAAGGCGTAGATGTAACCATCGCCATTGCCGAAAATCAACTTACCGTCTACATAAGTCGGCGTAGGCATGTCTTCGCCTTTCGTGTGATAGACCCACCCAAGTCGGCCGGTCCGACCATTGAAAGCCTCAATTGCCGACACATCTGCGCCACGGATGACCTGAGCGCCAGGCACACCGAAAAGCTTGGCGTGACTATAGGTGAAAACCGAGTTTCCTGCGCCCACATAGACCATTTCATGGCTGCCGGGTCGGGCCACGATGGGAGTGGACATTAGCTGGTTGTAGGCGTTGGCACTCCATAGCAGGTGCCCATTGTGCGCGTTTAGGGCATAGAGATAGCCATTGTCGTTGGACGCATAGACAGTTCCATGGGCAACGGCAACCCCAATGGGGAAGCCTACGAGATCCCGTATGGTCGTTACGCTGCGCACCACCTGTCGATTGATATCATTGCTGCCGGGAACCATGAAGGTCCAGGACACGGACGGAAACGCCGATACATAATAGGCGTTGTGACTGGCATCCATAGCGTATGTGGTCCATTGCTGGGGCGTCTGCCCCGAATCGGCCTGCGCGGTGATACTGCAAAGTCCCGAGAGAGCCATGACTATCGTTGTGACAAGTATCTTCTTGCGTTGCATAATTATCTCCTATGAAAAGGCGCTATTTCACATACTGAATTCCAGCCAGTTCCAATTCCGACAATGTATCTACGATGCCCAGTGCCCGGATCACACCGGTAGAATTTAAATATGAGGCACAATATCACCACTTAACTGAATGATTTTTTGTGCAATTATTCCGTATGACGCTCGGAAACCAAAAGATTTCCATCCGCTATTATGGAGCTGTTCGGCGACCTTGATCAAGTACCGTTGTGATCTCAAAAATCTATCTGCGAATAAAAATTCCTGCAGCAAGCTGCGGGGTATTCCCTCCGCCCCTATTTGTTAGATTTCGCTGCAAGCACCGGGGAATCAAACCCAAAGAGATTGAATATAGCGGATGACGCGCAGTGCGCTGTGTAACGGCTTTTCCCAGCTTTCTGCGCCTCCTTGGCGATATAATTGCAGAAATATTTCCGGTAATTCAGTGTGTTGCGCTTCCTGGAAACGCGGAATCCCCTCATTTTCACACAAAGCGCAGTCTTCCCCTTCGCGATATCCGCGAAAGTCGCATTTCCCAGGTCTTGGCCAGTTGGTGTTCTTTAGTCGAGTTTCTGGAGACCAGCGGTCTGTTTGATACGTGGGTTTGACGGACAGGCATGGGATGATACTTTGATATAACTTAATGCTTTGGAGATGCCTCATGCACACAACCAATCTGCGCAAGGTCGGCGGCTCGGTCATGCTGGCCGTTCCACCCGCCTTCCTCGATCAATTGCACCTGCAAGCCGGCGGGACGGTCGGCCTGGCCGTCGATCATGGCTGCCTGGTGGTCAACCCATGCCCACAAACGCGCTACACGCTTGCGGAGTTGCTGGCCGCGTCCGACTATTCGCAGCCGCAACCAGCCGAGGAACGCGAGTGGGTCGAAGTGCCCCCCGTAGGCCGCGAGCCGCTATGAGACGCGGCGACATTTATCTGGTGTCGCTCGACCCGACTGCGGGGCATGAGCAAAGCGGCAGCCGTCCTGTCCTCATCGTGACGCCTGCCGAGTTCAACGAGGCGACCAAGCTGCCGATGATCCTGCCCATCACCAATGACGACGAGTTCGCCCGACGCTTGGGCTTCGCAGTGCCCGTGATCGGCATCAAGACTACCGGCGTCGTGCGCTGTGACCAGCCCCGAGTGATCGACCTGACCGCCCGTCATGCCCGTAAGGTGGAAACGCTGCCGGTGCCGCTCATGGATGAAGTACTGGCGAAGGTCGCCACGCTCTTCGAGTGAGAAATGCCGCGAGGATAGCTGATAACGCGCTAGCGAGGACACACTGCAGCAATACCGATTCCATACTCGCAGAATCTCCGGGGATTCATCCTCGATGATCGTTACCAGCCACCGGTAATGATCCGGTCTACCGGGAACCGGCATGGACAGGAATCGCATCTCCCGCCGCCCTTCATTCAACCGCCGCAATTCTTCCTTCGTGGGAATCGCAGGCTTCGGCTGATGGTCCGGGGACTGCTCACCCATCTCCCGCACCCAACTGATCGTTTCCTGAATCGCAATCGGCGGACCCGGCTGAAAAGTCGACAGCCCCAAGGCCACATATCCCACTTCGGTACGCACATAGTGATCGGCAATCTCCTCGCGCAAGAACAGATCATTCACCAATCGCCGCGCCGACGCCTCGGAAATACCCCCGCGACAGGCCAGTTGCCGCACGATGGAATCCAGCCTGGACTGTTCCTCAGCGTTCATCAATAGCGGAATCCTTGCCAATATGACAATGTTTGCGCAGATCCAGGCTGGCCGAGAAGGTTCGATGGTTGACGCATGATGAAGCGCAAGGATTGTTGGCCGAACTTCCCGAACATTTGCGGGATATGACCACTTTTTCTCTGGCTACCGGATTACGGCAAACCAATGTCAAGTTGCTGGAATGGGGACAGATTGATCTTCGTCGCCGTGTTGCGTGGATTCACCCCGATCAGGCCAAAGCCAGACGTGCCATAGGCGTCAATAGGTTTCCGGGAAAGCATGGTGGAACGCCTTGAAGCGCGCCGACATTCAGAATTTCCGCTGGCATGATCTGCGTCATACCTGGGCCAGTTGGCATATCCAGTCCGGTACGTCTCTTTCAAAATTGCAGGAAATGGGAGGATGGGAAAGCCTCGACATGGTACTTCAATACGCACATCTGGCAGAGGATGCCAGGAACATTGATACCATCCTTTCCGGTGTGATTGGCACAAATTCGTCACAGGCCCCGGAAGATGATCAGAAAAACACCTCATAACCACTTGATTTATTGGTCGGGGCGAGAGGATTTGAACCTCCGACCACCTGAACCCCATTCTAGCCCCATAATCCCGCTTACACTATGTATTTATAGCATATTCCTGCGCGGATACTTTCTACAAAATGGCATGCCGGGACAAAATATTTCCATTACAAAACAATGGCGAGTTTTCAGTTGTAGAAGGCTTTAGTCATTCCTGATTCTACCTGTGAAGCCTATTTGATCTGGTCCGCAAGGTCTGTTTCGACAATCTCCAGCAGTGATCGCTCACCGCATAGGAAGATCGAGGCGGTTGAGCGGGTGGGATGAATCAGACACCCAAGTCCAATACCATCAAGCCGATCTTTTGTGACATGCCGCCGGCGGGCTATCGGTGTCGTTCCCCACGTTCCTACCTTCAGTTTCAGGTAAACAGCCAGGTCGAACAGGCTCATTCCTCGCACATGCTCTCGCCAGTGCTCAGGTGAGAACGGCTTCCAAAGGTCAACCGATCGGTTCACCGTCTGCATGGGAGTGGGGCCGTATGCCAGATCTCCGGATTCGTAGGGGGCTGGATCAATCTTGATGATCAGGTTTGCTCCGGCCCAGGCCAGGGCATCCTGGCCGAGCCTGCTCCAAGACAGCACCAGGAGTTTGGCCTTTGTATATGGCAATGGGCTTTGCTCTGGGAGCAAGTCGGCCAGTAAGACAAGTTCTTTTCTAAGGTCTTGCGGGATCGCGTTGAGAGTTGATTCACTCCGCATCATCAATGTCTTCCTCTGGTTCTGCTTGCTGCAAATGGTCAACAGGGCACCGATACCCATTTATGGCCCAAGCCGCGGCGATGAGCAGGTCTGGCGCCCCGTCCTCGATAAAAGCTCCCCCACAAAGCAGCTCGTCTGGGATCTCGATTTCCTCGTAGTTCATCCCTCTCACCCTCGCTCTGAGTCTGATTCCTGGCCAGGTATAGATCGGACTCGGGTGCGCCTCTTCAGGTATCTCCAGATTCTTTGATCTATACCCAAGCGGGTTCTGATATGGAGGAATGCCCGATGTTCAAAGGTGCTTTTGTTACAGCCTGCATGGCGACATTGGGCTGCAACGGGACCGGGGCCAATGCTCCGGTGGCTGGTTCCGCAAGCTATAGCTGGTAACCATGCGACGAATTTCAAATCTTGCATTTAACCAGGAGTTCCCTGAAGCTTCTGGCCTGTCTGGTATCCCAGCGGATAACCAGGTTCGGATTTCTCGGGATACAGGCAACCCCTATGATCGGGATGCGGTGGGGATCTGGCTTGGAGGACACCCGAAAACGCCCATCGGTTGGCTTTATCGCAAAGACGGCAACCGTGATGCCGTACTGCAAAAGCTCGACGCCGGCGGAGAGATCACGGGACACATCGAACAGCGCAGCCGCAGAAAAGGTGAGAAGCCACGAAAAGTTGTGGTATTTTGGCTATGAGGGGTCGTTGCTCCAAAATCTGATTGACGTGGAACCCAGAGGGAAGGAGGATGCCTGACGACGGCAATGCCTTGAAGAAGGATGCACATACCGAAGACTTGGTGCCGTCGTTGAATCGGGCTACTCCATGATCGGTGGTAAAATCGCTGGCAGCAGGGCCAGCCTGAACGGCAGTTCAAGACTGGGAGCGGTCATTGATTTTTCGATTCCGCAGTAGTGTGGCAAGCCCACCCTTGAACTGGCGAATTTATCACTTTCTGTCAAACTGCGCTTGTGATTAGCCAGTTTTCAGCAGAAAGTGTCTGGAATGCTTAAATTTGAAAACATTAGACTTTTTATAATGTCATTATTTTCAATAATCTAATGATTAATTTTAGAAAAATGGGATGGTAAAAACCTGATGCTGACACATTGTGGCTAAGGGATGGCGCTGATTAACATTGTGGGGAAAGCAGTTTGCACTCACAGCTCTGACTTTTACGTTTAAAACGTGCGCAAGGCCTCTACTATGACGGCTAATGCACGAGAATTTTGCCTACGGCTGGGGTAGTACAAATGATAACCAGCAAATTCTGGACACCACTTTTCAAGCACTCGTTGCAGATGCCCTTGATGAATATGTTCCAGGGCTACATCCTCGGGTACATAGGCCAATCCAAGCCCTGCGAGTGCTGCCCGCAAGATCGGCGTACTACTATTGAAAACCCATTGACCCTGAACATGCACTGAGAGCGCGTGTCCGGCGCTTTCTAATTCCCAGGGTAACAATCCTCCGTGCGGTAAGCGCAAATTGATGCATGAGTGCGCGGCCAGATCCTGAGGAGTCAAAGGGGGAGGATTTTTCGCAAAGTATTCATTGGTTGCAAAGACGGCCATGCGCAGGGGAGCACTGATAGGTACGGCGATCATGTCGTTTTCCAGACTTTCCCCCAGCCGCACTCCGGCATCAAAGCGATGCGTGACAATATCGGTGAAGCCATAATTAATGTTGATTTCTACTTGAAGATCCGGATATTCCGGCAGAATCCGACTTAATTTTGGCCATAAAATCGTATTGGCGGCATGCTCTGCAGTGGTAATCCGGATAATCCCCGCCGGTTTTTCCCGCGATTCGCGAAGAAAAGCTAATTCCTCCTGTATTTCTTCCAGTCGGGGCGCTAAATGTTGAAGCAGTCGTTCTCCTGCTGTTGTCGGAGAAACACTTCGGGTAGTCCGGGTGAGCAAGCGGACCCCCAGCCGAGTTTCCAGAGCGCGCATGCGGTGGCTTAAAGCGGATTGTGATACGCCCATTTGTCGGGCCGCTTGGGTAAAGCTCTGTTCGCGGGCTACAGCCACAAAGGCGGCCAAGTCATTTAAGTCTTCACTGGGCATTAATGAAATTTACTCATGAGGTCATCCTGATTATACCCACTAATCAAAAAAAAACGAATCCATTAAGATAGTTCCTGTCTATTCAGAAGGAGCAGATGATGCCATCGCTAAAAAATGCCTCGAACAGCAAGATATTGCAGGTACAGCGCTGCGGTTCGCAATCTTCATATCCTGGTCCGGCAGAATGGTTTACCGGGTCTGTTCGGGTTGATCCATTGTGTTCATCTCCTGAACCCGCAAGGGCTTCTGGAGCTTATGTCACTTTTGAACCCGGAGCACGCACAGCATGGCACAGCCATCCCTTGGGCCAGACACTGATAGTGACGGCAGGATGCGGACGCGTCCAGTGTTGGGCCGGTGCCATCCAGGAAATCTGTGCTGGGGATGTGGTTACCATCCCTCCTGGAGTCAGGCATTGGCATGGTGCTGCGCCCGAGACAGCCATGACGCATATTGCGGTACAAGAACAACAAGCAGGGAACGCCGTGGAGTGGATGGAAAAGGTCGACGAGTCGGACTATCAGGTTCAGCCCACCAGGCGATAACCTTTTCGAAGAGGATAAAAATCATGGAACAACGCCAATTGGGTCAGCATGGGCCTATGGTATCGGCTATAGGCCTAGGCTGCATGAGTCTGAGTTATGGTTACGGACCCGCAGCGGATAAAACGCAGGCTATTCATCTGATTCGCCGAGCATATGAACTAGGTGTCACCTTTTTTGATACCGCTGAGGCCTATGGTCCATTTGCGAACGAAGAATTGCTGGGCGAAGCTCTAGCCCCCTTTCGGCAGAAGGTGGTCATTGCCTCGAAGTTTGGTTTTGCGGAAGGTGACGTCGCCAAAGGTCTCGATAGCCGCCCTGAAAATATCCGTGCCGTGGCAGATGCCGCACTCAAGCGATTGAAGACGGACTGCATCGACCTGTTCTACCAACATCGGGTGGATCCTAATGTGCCCATTGAAGAGGTGGCGGGTACCGTTCGCAATTTGATTGACCAGGGTAAGGTGAAACACTTTGGCTTATCGGAGGCCGGCATCAGTACTATCCGTCGTGCCCACGCCATACTGCCAGTAAGCGCCTTGCAAAGTGAATACTCATTGTGGTGGCGCGAACCGGAGCAATCGTTGCTGCCAGCGCTTGAAGAGTTGGGGATTGGGTTCGTTCCTTTCAGTCCGCTCGGTAAAGGCTTCTTGACTGGAGCTATTGACGAGAGCACCCAGTTTGCCGAAAACGACTTTCGTAATGTCGTACCACGTTTCAGCGAAGACGGCCGCAAGGCCAATCATGTTCTGGTAGATCTGCTGGGTGACATTGCGCAAGAGAAACAAGTAACGCGCGCGCAGATAGCGCTGGCGTGGTTGTTGGCTCAAAAACCATGGATTGTACCCATACCAGGAACCACAAAACTGCATCGACTGGAAGAAAATCTGGCAGCAGCCACGGTGGTTTTGTCTGAAAAAGATGTACAACAGATTGCCAACGCCTTGGCTCAAGTGAAGATTCAGGGTGACCGTTACCCGGCAGCACTTCAGGAACAAGTAGGGAATTAGATTCAGGGAAATACGTTAAAGCATCAACATCAGAAGAGTACAGGAGAACATTATGGCGACATGGTTTATTACCGGTTGTTCGAGTGGTTTGGGTCGGCAACTAGCAATAACTGCGCTTGCGGCAGGTTTTAACGTCGTAGTCACCGCACGAAATCCAGCAACACTCCAGGATGTTGCAGCAAGTTACCCAGAAAATGCATTGGTAGCATCGCTCGATGTTACCAATGAGATGATGATTAAACAGGTAGTCAAACAGGCTGAACAGCGTTTTGGCGCCATTGATGTGCTCATCAACAACGCTGGCTATGGTTATCGAGCGGCCGTCGAGGAAGGAGATAGTAACCAAGTAGCAAATCTTTTTGCTACGAATTTTTTTGGCGCAGTTTCCATGATCAAGGCAGTACTTCCAGGTATGCGTGCCCGACATTGCGGCACTATCGTCAACATCACGTCCATCGGAGCCAGGCTGGCTATGCCGGGATCCGCCTATTATTCAGCGACAAAGTTCGCGCTTGAAGGCTTGTCTGATGCGCTTCGCAAAGAGGTCGACCCGCTTGGAATTCGGGTATTGATCGTCGAACCAGGCGCATTTCGCACTGATTTTGCTGGACGATCTCTTGTCGGCAGTAAGACGATGATCAGTGATTACGATGAAACCGTAGGCCCACGCCGCAAAACCCAGGACAAGACAGATGGAACTCAGCCTGGTGATCCTGCACGTGCTGCAAAGGTGC
>JAKBXD010000052.1 GCA_021840785.1 Pseudomonadota bacterium | reverse complement strand
CTCCGCCGACGCCTCCACGCCAGCCCACGACTCGCTCATGCTACCACCCCTCTACAACACATGCCGCACCAGACTCAAAGCGCCTTCAGCCGCCTCATTCGCGTCCTCGTACGTCGCCTCATTACCGTCATACGTTAGCACATTCAGCGCCTTAGGGTCATGACGCCGCGCCATCAAATCCGAGTAATCCAGGTTCCAGCGCCAATGCCCTCGCATATTCCGCGCAATCCACACTGACCATGAATAGCCTATCCGCACCCCATCGTCATAGCCCCCTTTCCACAGGTAAAAACCCGGCCCAGCGGCTGCACGAAAGTGAATTCGGGCTTCATCCGTTAATAACGCCATACCCACCCTCTCCCACGCTACAACACATGCCGCACCAACCTCAACGCCGCTTCAGCCGCCGCTTTCGCGTCCGCAAACGTCGCTTCATACCCACTGTACTCCTCAGTCTCGTACCGCGGATTTGCCAACGCTGCCCTATAATTATGATACTCCAAATACCAATGCCACCCGCCGCCCCATCTCGATGCAACCTCAGCCAGCCAGGAGTCCCTTCCAATACCCGCCGTGCTCGTAGGACTTATCCACAAAGTCACATCCTTCCGGCCCGTATCCGTCACTCGCGTCGCTTCTGTTAACTCCGCCATTATCGTGTCACCCCTACGCATGTCTCGCTGCCCAGCTATTGACGCACTACAGTCCGCCCCGAATAAAAGCTAACGCCGCCACCGCCGCGTCTTGCGCCGCCTCACAGGTCGCCTCGCAACCACCATATACATCCGGCAAAGTCATCACCGGAGCCCACAAAGCTTGCGCCGTTGGCGATGCAAAATTCAGAAACTCAAGATTAAAAGCCTCTCGTCGCATCACTTGCCATGTCCACCCCGCATCCGGTGCGGGCCGAACTACAACATCATACGTGTATTTACGCGCAACGTTCCCATAAAGCGACGGCGTAATAATATTCTCCACAGACCACGTAATGATTCCCGCCAACTCGGAAACCCCGACAGACGTCACATCGACCGACACCCTGCCACCCCTTCCCGCTAGTCGCTCACCAAATGCCACAGCACGTCAATAGCATCATATACCAGCTGTCGAACGCCCTCAAATGTCGTGCCTTTCTCCGCCCGCCCTGTATAGCGATTGCGCTCTTGGATGTAGCCTCCAAATCTCGTCGAGATTCCCGGACTATAAAAGCCGGTCATCTTCGAACACGTTTCGCCAATCATCCACGTCCATTCCCCAAAATAAATTACCGCCTCAACATCATAAGTGTGCCAGTGTTTACTACCGTTCCCACACTGTACCCTCCAACGATACGTGCAATCGTTAACATGAATAATCGTCACCGCATCACGATCCACCATACTCCCAACCACCCTGCTATAATACGAATCGTACCGCCGCCAACACATTGAGAACTGCTTCTTTCGCCGCCATAAACGTTTGCGCTTGCCCCGTGTACGGCTCTTCAACAGGCGGATTAAACGGCATCATCATCGGACTACTATGATCGCCATGCAGCCACCCAACTACATGCTGCCTCATCACATGCACGCTCCACTGCCAGATGCCTGTCAGGTCGCACTCTATTCTCACGTGGCTGCGGTACTACGTCGTTTCACTAGCATCATACCACGTCACGAGCCAACCGTACGTATAATCATCCAAAGTATAAAGCTGCACAGCGCCGTCGCACAGAAATTCCGTCCTCATAGCACATTGACCACAAGAAACATACACGCAGTCATCGCCTCATTAACGTCCTCTGGCGTCTCACCCGTACCATGCCACACAGACTCAACATCCCAATCGTCCCAGGTACTTGTCGTAGACGAATCCATACCGCAGTACGCCAGCTGATACACATACCACTTAAATCGTGGCAAATCCAATCCGCCCGCGTTATCAACGACATACCACGTCAGCCGATGCTGCATTCCTTGCCGCTCAAAAAATCTCTCGTACGCACGACCCGCAGCCCAACTAATCACCACTCACGTCCTCCCGCAAACGACAAATCCAGCCCCCCGCTAAGACTGCAATTGCAACGTGCCCCGGTTATAACCAGTGCACCGCCGCATATGACCACTCTTCAATCGCCTTACTCACCGCATCCATCGTATCTCCCTCACCCGTCCAATGCCGATCTACCTCCCACAGGTCCGTTCCCGTAATGTCGTCGGTGTCCGTATATTCATCATCATACAACGTCCACATATAGCGCGGCGTATCGTTAATCTCAAAAATATACCATACCAAACGATGCCGACGCCCATGCCGCATAAACTGTATCCCATCCTCATCCTCTGCCCACAAACTGCACGCTAATAAATTATTAGCTGTCGCGAACAGATACTCCGCTCCCTCGGGTGGTAATCTATTCACACCCCGCCTCCTCCCGAAATGGCAAGCCCCACCAACCTCGCCGCACTAATTCCGCAATTGCAAAGTAATTCAATCCATCAAGGTGCGCATCTTCAATGCTTTCATCCGTCGCGGTCGGCTCCAAACTCTTCGCCGCCTGCCATACCGTCCCCGCCGCTACCAGACGATCCAACCCAATCCCATGCCACAGGCGCTCCAGCTTGTCGTTCAAGCGCACATACAGCCCCGGCAAGCCGCCGCGCCCAATGTTGCCCGGACCATATTTCCGATGCCGCTCTAACAAGATCGCTCGCGCGTCCTCCAACACGCGATCTACGGCCTCCTCCATCGTCGTCGGTATCGTCGGTAACGGATTGCCAGTCGGTGTCACTTTCAGCATATCTACACCCCGTTCTTTCGATTAAACAGCACTAGCCATTCCGCCGTACAAGCGGAATGGCTAGCCGTTGTCTTTACACCGATATCGTCACAACACCCCAAGGCTTGCGGGCGCGCACAATCTCCGCGTCCCGCGCATGTCGCACCTCATTCGCAGCCATCAAAGCAGCCCGATCCCGCGTAATCACCGTCGGATCAAACTCAGTCGGCGGCGTTCGCATCCCATTTGGCTCCACGCCATACAGCCGACGAAAATGATCCGAACTCGTTTCTGCACCAGCTCGCAAGGCCTGCACTAAGCTCTCGCACACCGCGCCATGCGACACCGGTATCTCTTGCGGTTCCGCATTCAATTCCGTCGCCAGCATCTCAAGCGCCCTCGCGAGCTCTTCATCTTCGACCGCATACTCCGTCGCCCGCTGCTCCAAGTCCTGCAGCATCTCGTCGAACTCGTCCTGCCGCATGCACAGCGTCAGCGTGTCGTCTTGCTGCGTTGCCAGCAAATGCAGCATCCCCAATGGCCGCCTCAGTGCACGCTTCGATCGATAACTCGCCTCAGCCCGATCCCGCCAATACACGGCCAAACAACCGCGCTCTTGCGACGTCAAGGTAACTGCCACATACACCACTTCATCTCCCATCCTCATCCCTCCTATCTCTATTTTACACCCTCCACCCTACCTCAACTTCCCTGGCCGCTCGCCAGCAACGTCTTCAAGGCCGTAACATCCGCCTGGAGCGCCGTCATCGCTTGCTCCAAACTCGCAACGTGCGTCACCGCTTGCTCCAGCGTCACTTGTGCCGGCGACAACAGCGGGTGCGTTACACTCACTGTCCGCCCCCCAAACCAAAACGTCAAGATCAACGACGTTGCTCCGGGTGCCCAATCAAAACTCCAATAGCCGCCTGTTGTCCGAAACGCGGGTTGCGTCTGCGCTGCCGCCGTATTCGGGCGCTGACGCCAACCGCGATAGTCGATCGCGGTTGGCGCCGTAAACGACCAGGTCACATCCGTCGCCCCCGTCGTCCACGTCACTACCGGCGCGACCAGCGGTTCCTCGACTTCCGCGCTCGCCGAAAAGCGGTCTTCATCCACCGCGCCACTAATGCCCAGAATATGCCCCGCGTCCGTATATTGATGCCCCACGTGCGGCATTGTCACCGAACCACCCCATGCCGCCACCCACAGCGGCCAATGCCCCAAAATAGGGGCCAAATAAGCCTCTAAAAACGACAGGCTCCCATACAGCATCGGCATGGCTTTTTGTTGCTCCACCGCGGTCAACCACGCTGTCGCCCAGTCTTGCAATTCCGTGGCTGTGAGGCCGCCAGTTATCTCTAAATCCAACGCCGGCCGCAAAAACGACATTGGCCAACCCCCGGATTGCGCAATCGTCGTCAGGAAATGCTGCGCTTGCACAGTGGGTGACATCGACGGATCCGCATAATGATAGGCCCCTACCAACAGGCCCGCCCCAATCGCTGCTTGCCAATTGCGTGAAAAATTCGGGTCAATGCCCGTTTCACCGTACGTCGCCCGAATCATCACCGCCCCATAATTCTGCGCCACTTCCGCCCAATTAATCGTCCCTTGATATTGCGACACATCCAATGCTTGCAGCACAACCGTCACGCTCATCACACGCCTCCTTATATTGTCTCGACCACCGGCCACACGCGCAGCACGGCATGATCTCCCACCACCACAACCGCCTGCTGGCCTTTCCACCGGTACAGCGACAGCCTCTCATCATAGCTATGCTCCCACGGAAAGCGGATTAACTGCTGCCCCAATCGCCGCCATCCTTGCGGATCCAAGCGAATCTCCGCATCTCGCGCCATAACGCCCCTGTCTTCTAAGCTTTCCAATGCTTGCTCAATCTCCACCCACAGCGGTGTGTCATCCGCCAACTTCAACGCAAAATCTTTATGGCGATCCAGCAACATTATCATCCTCCACTACCGCATTTAGTTCCCAGACACCCTCATCCGTCAAATTATAAGACAAATGATGCAGCTTCGGATGCTCCTGCCGCAACTGCCGTAGTTCCTCACGCAATTCCGGCCCATGCGCCAGTAAATCCTCCACAAGCTCTAACTGCGCAACAGACATCGCCTGCGCATCAGGAATCGGCGCCACTACCAATCCAGCCGACTCCGTACGTTCCTGCGCCGCCATATAACGCAACGCCACCAAGCCGCGTTGCGTCCCCTGATCACGCGCCTCCCAACACGCCGCACAGTAATGGAATGTACACGCCTCTTCAAAATCTGTTTTTCGCCCCCACACGCCTTCTACGCACACGCCATGCTGTATCTCAAAGTCCACGTAATGCCAATTTGCCGGCGCATGCTCACCCGCCAACTGTTCATGCACCTGACACTCGTCACAAATCCACTCCGTCACAATTTTTGTCACGCGCATTCCGCCCCTCCTCCCGCACTATTCTACCACGCGCACCCCGGCCCACACCGCCTCCAGCCACCAAAATCCACAACGACCACAAACTCGATGTACGTGTTCCACTGTGCGCGCCTGCGCGCAGCCCGAACAGTAACGCATATTAGCTTCCAAAGCCCCACATTTTTGGCATAGATTTTCATTAAACGGTAACAGCGTAATATCAGTCAATGAACCATACAACGCCGACTTCATGAAATCAGCACAGTTACTACACAGCAGATGGTTAACAGGCTCCCCCCAAGGCTCGTCACGCCGAGACCTCGACTTAAAAGAAATCATATGCCAATACTTATCATCAGACAGCTTCTCGGCGCAACGATAACATTTCGACCCCATCATCCATTCCCCCAACGCCGATGTAACAAGCCAGACCCCTCCAGCCGCACATACCACGAATCTTTATCCAAGTACAAGGATACGTGCTCATACCCCACAAGCTGCCATTGCGTAATAAACATCGCCAACCGCTCACCGTGCCATAATTGCACCACGTCAGACGTCCCGTCACTCGGCCAGTAATGCAGCACACCCGAGCCTCCATGATCGCACTTGATATCGATGCGCGCTTTCTCCGCATATTTTGGCAATGACCTATCATGCTCACGCAGCCATTTCCACATTTCATCCGTGCGCACAGGCATACTTATGTGTGCCATATCACGCCTCCTCACGGCTTTACCCAGCACAGCGGCTCAAATCGCCACAGCGGCTCCAAAACCGCCCACAGCTGCATCTCAGCTTCGTACGTAAAATTACGGTCCAATATCGCCGTCACTTTAGTGACACGGTGACATACGCACGTCGCCTCATAGCATGCAACGTCATCAGACGCATTTGCCCAAAGCCCCATCGGCATAATCCCTACAAGCAACAGAGTTAATGCCCGACCACAAGCGTTACACGTCGCCTGCCACTGCGGCTCAGACGTGCGATACGTATTAGGTTTCGCTTGGCACCACGCATCATAGGCCGCTTGCCACGCCTTCCCACCTGTTTGTACCCAAGCGGTCTTATGCGCTGTTTGTTCCGCATTCATACGCATAGGCCGAAAGATTGTCGTATTATAATTCAACTGCCCCTCGCCACAGCTACACCAATAACGGTCATACGTACGCACCGATATCGCAAAATATTTATAACTACACTGATCCGCCACCCAGCCATCGCTCCGCCCACACGTCAAACACAGCGTCTCCTGCGGCAACGCCCACCGCCCGCTGTAGTCATAGACAGGGTTCGGCGACGGCGTCTTTTCAATCAAATCCCAAAGCCTAATCGGTGTCTTGCTCATGCCCGTCACGCCGCCTTTTACGTGCCGTCTTCGTGCACAAAATCCGCTTCAGGCGCAGCAATCAGAAGGTATAACGTCCCGCCCAAGTGCACAGGCGCCCCCACCACCGCCCCGTTACTCTCTCCATATTCCGCGAGCCACACACGGGTATGGCGAGTGATCGGATACTCTCCGCCCTTATAGCCCGTCATAGTCCCTGTACGCAACGCGCTGTTCAAAAGCGCTTCCAATGCTCCAACGGTATTGTAGCCTTCGTCGGTCTTCCCGCCCACCAACATCAACTCATCATAAAAGCCGCGATAGCTGTCCCACGTCCCCGTCAGGTAGGGGTAACGTTCATCTGGAATGACAAACGTCTCCGCCCCATCCAACGGCGCCAAGCGCCGCAACAATTCACCGATCGTCATGGTTAGCCTCCATCTCCGCACGATCCTCCAAATAATCAATCCACGCTGCCACCCACGCCCGCGGCAACGTCTCTCCCAACGCACAAATGCCATCAATGCAGACCGTCCACGGACGTGCACCCTGTGTACGATGTTCACATGCCATCGCAATGACATCGTCCTTCATTTGCATATTCGTCCAACGCTCCCATCGCGGTCCAAGCACGTCCCACGCATCCCAATTCACCGGCTCCCCCCGCCCAATCCGCCATTCCGCCGGCGCATGTGCCTTGACTTCATCATACCGCGCCATAAACGCTTCGGGATCATACGGTTTATCGTCGCTAATCGTATAATCTCGCCACACCGCGTCAGACACACACTCCGCACACAACTCACCTATCGCGCTCTCGTAAGTACCGTATTCAGGATCCCTAGTCTCATGCCCAGCCAAACACGCCTCTACCGGGTTATAGACCCACGCTTCGCCCAAACTCGCTTCCAACGCCTGACTTAGCTGCGCATGCAAATGCGCTCGTTCAATCGTCGCCACCACACACCTCCGGATTGTGTTAGTCCATCGCCCACGCCAACAGCGCGCGCGCCAAAGCCTCACTCATAGAGTCCCGATAATCCACCGCTTCTGCTCCCGATTGGAATCCCTTAGCCTCATCCGCCACAAACGCCCACGCCGCCACATACTCCCCTCGAACGCGGGCAGAATGCACTTCATAAGTGCGGTTATACGAATCACGCTCCCGCCAATCCTCCGCTAACCAAAAAATCACGGCAGGATCCGCCAAATCACGCGGTTCTCGCCCGTCACGTTCCAAATGCGCCCACATCCCACGACACTGGGGACAATGCGAATCGCCGCACCCCTCAAAAGTCGGCAACTTATACACGCGGCCTACGGCCACGCCTTCAGCAATCAACGCATCCGCCAAACGACTCCAATCCGTGCCCATCAGCTATTCCCCGCCTCTCGCAATGCTACCAATCGCTAACGCCTTACGCGCAATCTCTGCGGCAAAAAACAAACCCTTAAAAAATCCGAATTGATAACTGTCCAACGCCTCATTAGGAAACAAGGGAATCACGCCCGGCGGAAGATGCCGACGATTATGCGCATTGCTGGATTGCGCACAAATCTCTTCCAACGCATGTCGAAATGTTTGCGCTTCTTCCGCCGCTCGCCCAATATCGTCAGCCGCCGCCGCAACGGAATGATCGGCATAGCGTTTCCACATCAACGCCAGCAAGTGCAGCCGATGCAATTCTTCATCGGTAAGATGCATCTTAGCCTCCGGCAAGATTGACCACCAACACGGTCGCCGCAACCAAGGCTATCATGACGCCAAACACTGCCAAAACCCCCCAGCTGTACGCTGCCCCAAGTTCCCCATACCTAACGTAGTTACTCGTCAACTGTTTATTTTGCCGCCAACCCACAACCGCCGCCGCGCACCCCGCCAGCATCCATAAGGCCCCCACCGCCTCATACGCCAGGCGCATGCCACCCTCCCAAGCTCAGCCAATCCGCCCACGCCGACGCCACTGCCCCAGTCGTACTATCCGCCGACATAGTCGATCGCACATTATTGCCTGTTACAGACGCCCACTGCAACTTTCCATCTGTCCACGCCTTTAATTCTACCATACATTTCGTCGCCGCTAACCAACGATCCCACAAGCGCCAAAAAATTCCCGCATCGTCCCAATCCACCGGCTCGCCCCGTGCAATGCGCCATTCCGGATGCCACGCCGGATCATCCCACCGCGGATCATCAATGCGTAGATCTTCATTGGCATTAATCGCACACGTCACGCAGACTTCATGAATCTGTGATTCAATCCCCACACACTCTTCGTCCCAGTTCTCATGCCCATACGGGCAAAATCGCGCCGGCTCGTACACCAACGCCTCACCTAACACTGGACATAACATCTCACTCAGCGTCTCAAAAATTGCTGCTCGCCCATCCATCACTACCCCTCCTAACGCTTCCACAGATCAATGCCACACATGAACAACCAGTCCACGCCATAGGCCGCCAATCCGCCATAGGCTGCACTCTCCGGCCAGCCCATCCCCACCCAGCTATGCATACCAATCATACTTAAGATTCCCGCTAGCAACAACACCAAATACGGTCCTCGCCCATACTTTCGCGGATCCTGAATGCCTCGTGCCCACCACGCCACCAGCCGCTTCATAGCTACGGCCGCGGCGTCATCAAACGCGCAAACCACGACGGTCTACAATTTGGATCTACTTCCGGCAACTCGATCGCCATACAATTCGTGCACAACGTCCGATCTCGCGTTATATACTCAAACATCCCTTGACCCGCATCTTTTCGGCTGACTCGGTATTGAAAGACATTTTTATTATCCGGAATCACCACATTACAATGATCGCATACCCACGCCCGCGCCATTCGCCTCACCCCCTTTGCGCATCTCGCCACAACCCCCACGTCAGCCCATAACAAATCAGCATCGCCACTGTAATTAAAACCTGCAAACTTACAAAATGTCCCGCCTGCCACAACTGCCAAATCGTATTGGCCACCATCAACGTCAAGAGCCCTTGCACACTTAATGAAAACCAACGCCATACGCTGTCATTGATCATATGATTACCGCTTCCTTCCGTCTACTCGAACGAGCCATAGCCAAACGCCGCCCACACAATCACCGCTATCAGCGTCACGATGAACCAGCCCTCAAACCCCGTCGTCAGCCCCAACACAAAGCTCGTCAGCGCGACTACAAAACACATCGCGTATAGCCACACCGTCCCACCGCTCGGTCCATAGCGTGGATAGTGTTCCACAATCAGACATCCCCTTTCCTCTCCGCAATCTCCGTCAGCCATTCGTTCCAGCAACTCGTGCATGCCAGATGCACATGCGGAGTATCCAAACCACGACACCTCCCCCACGGCCTGTGATCAGACGTACATGACTTAATACATGGCTGCCAACGCGCCCACTCATGTGAAATTACACCCCACGTCTTCGCAACGCCGCAAAACGGACAGGCTGTACGCCCATAGCCATGCGGATACACCACGTCAGGTTTCTTCACAGGTCGCCGCTGATGCCACCACATTATAGCCCATCCTCCTCCTCGCCCTCATAATAATCATTTCCCGGATCATGCCGCCTCAACATCGGCCCCTCCCGCCATTGATACTCCCCACACCAATGCTCCATGTCCACACGCAGCGCCTGCGGCATCCGAAAACACGTCGCTTCAAACGCCTTCCCTATAAATGTATGCTTTCTCCGATTCATTGCCCAGCGACATGTTTCACACATTTCACAACGCTGCTCACGTGGCGCAACTGCAACGTCAGCCATTATTAATCCTCCCTCCAAAACACCTACGTAAAATATCGGTTAGCCCAGTCACGAATACAGCCTGCCTTCACTCTCCATTGAATCCCAATCAATGCCGGTTCTAATCTCCGAACATCGAAGATCCATCGATACTCAATGTCTGCCGTCTCCAATTCCACAGCTACAGTATCGAACCCCGGCACAAGCCAATCCACAAGCCATATCCCCGCCCAAGTCGGACGAAGCTCCAGCGATGCCATCGCGCCTGCCACGCTCTTGATAAAACGCGCCCGATCCTCCAACGTATCACGCTCCCAATCGTACTGCACCACCACATGGTGCAGCGTCTCGGTCACGCTCTCCCACTCCGTGCCATAGTCCCGTCCCGTCATGACGGGTCGCCCTTATCGCAAAATGGGTTGTCCGCCGCCGACTCGCCGGGGCGCGGCGGAATGCGACGCCCCGATTTATGCAGGTCTGCCAGTGCGATCTCAGTAGCAAGGTCGCGCCGGGGCTCACGGGATCCTCCACGCCAGGCGGGCCACAGCTTAAGCAGCATGTACCACATCCAAACTCCTACGATCGTTATCCAAGCAGTCATCCACCATTGCAAAACATGAAAAAGCGCCTGCAAGTGCACCGGAATCACCCAAGACCAGAACTGCATGAGCACAAGAATCCCCAGCACCGTGAGCGCGCCCGGCACAAGCCAGAACACAATCCGCCACAGCCCTGTCATCTTGGCGCAGCCTCCTCAGCCATCTTCACCAACAATGCGTCCCAAGCCAACGCCACCGCCCATGTAAATGTCATGCCATCATCGTCCCAGCCCGCGCTGGCCGCGTCCTGCAGCACTCCACGCACCGCCGCCGTGCGCTGCGCGCGCATCTCAGGCGAATGCGCGCCCTTCACCCAGCGAGATACCCACATCTCCCAGCGCGGCCACAAGATTTTAGGATCATGCCAGTCCACAAAATCGCGCGTTCGCTCCGTGCGCAAAAGCCGGTGACACGTGCAGCACCATGCCTGTGACCCGACGTCATAACAGCCATTAGGACAATACACCTGAACGTCATATGCCCAGACGTCTTGCCCCACCAGCCATTCCCATCTCAGCGCATCGCTCAATCGCCCGCAGACGTCGCCACGGTTTTGATTTTGCTTAACCACCGCCCACAGCCTCCCCCACCGCCGCAATAAATGTCAGTTATTCTCCCGAAACATCGCCGGCCAATTGTCCTCTAGCACCCACAGTATATCGTCTACCGAATCCTCATAATCTTTCAGTGCCGGCATACGTGCCAATGCATGTCGCACATCCTCCCACGTGGGGCGCTTGTCCTGCAACGTGTCTCCCGGTGGATCACTATGCTTAAATTGTACCGTAAAAATAATCATTAGTGCC
>JAKBXD010000051.1 GCA_021840785.1 Pseudomonadota bacterium | reverse complement strand
CCACACCCTTGCGCCCTCCCAGGTATATCCTTTACCGACGGATAAGGGTGACAAGGTCGGCCCGCGTCTGTATCAAAGCGGGGTTTCCCTTACCCTGCAGGGTGATTTCCACAGCCTGCTTGCCTACCTGCAAAGTGTGCAGCGAGGGCCCTGGCGTTTACAATGGGGCCAGTGGACTTACACCGTGATACAGTACCCAAAGGCCGAGTTACGGATTGATGTACGTACCTACGCCATCGCCTGGAGCGGCCGGCGGGACGCTCCCGGACCAGGGGCCGGGTTGACCACCGGTCAAATCCGGAGCGCCCTTGGGACGCTGCGTGGTCTGCCCAAGGCTGCGGGGGGTAGTTCATGAGTGCGCTCTTCGGACTGTTGCTGACCGCCCAAATGCAGATAACCCCCAATCCGACCCGTCCGGACGACTACCGCACCGGGGCTGCGGGCGCGCCCCTCGCGTCCCTGGTCCTGGACAGCACCCTGACCGGCGGGCAGGTGCCCGTGGCCATTCTCAACGGCCGCCTGTACCCCTTGGGAAGCCAGATCGGACCCTATCGCCTGATCGCCGTGGGTGCCGGTTGGGTGATACTGGGAGCGGGATCCAAAAGGCTGCGTCTGGTCATTGGCGGTTCTACCAACCCGAGTGAAGAGAAATGATCATGCGCAAACAGTTGGCAATATTGATGAGCTGTATCTGGCTGGCGGGTTGCCAAACGGTGCCTGATAATCCCGCAAGCGCCATGCTGCCGGCGGCAAAACCGGCGATAAAGCCACCCCCGCCGGCCGTGCAACAGGCGCTCTTGCCGCCCGTGGACAGCCTGATTCCGCGTCGCCCGTCGCCACTGCAGAAACGCTTTGATCTGGTGGTTCAGAATGCACCTGCCCGCGAGGTGTTCATGGGGTTGGGGATGAGTTCAGGCCAGAATGTCATCCTTTCTCCGAAAGTCGGAGGCAGCCTTACCCTCGATCTGCATCATGTCACCCTGGATGATGCCCTGCGGGCGATTCGCGCGGCTTACGGCTATCAGTACGAGGTTCAGGGCCGACAGATCGTGATTTACCCCCCCGCACCGGAAACCCGCATCTATCGGGTGAATTATCTGGACATCGCCCGCAGCGCCAAATCGCAACTGACGGTCGCCGGTACCGAACTAAACGGCAACTCCGGAAATAATGGCGGTGGTGGCATGGTTGGACAAGGCCAGGCCTTTGGTCAGAGCAAGCCCTCGGCGGAAGTAAAAACCGATAGCAGTTCCGACTTCTGGAAAACTCTGAAACCCCTGCTGGGGATGGTTGCCGGTAAAGAAGGCAAGGTCATCATCAGTCCCCTGTCCGGGGTGATAGTGGTACGTGCCATGCCGGACCGCCAGCGTGAGATACAGGCGTTTTTGCACCATCTCACCAATGGCCTGGAACGGCAGGTGATTCTGGAAGCCAAGATTCTGGAGGTCCAGCTCTCCAGCGGCTTTCAGGCGGGAATCAACTGGAGCACCGTGATGGGTAATGCCCAGATCAATCAACTCGCGCCCATCAATTCCAATGGCAGCTTCAATACCAATGGTTATGCTCCCACCCAGGGCACCATCACCAGTGGTGGGACCACCCCAAATCTGGGCCAATTGGCGCCGGGTCTGTTGCCCGCCATGAATGCGGTGCAACCCTTTGGCGGCGTTTTCAACGCGGTCATCAGCGGCGGCAAGGGCTTCAACGCCATCTTGGAGGCTCTCGGTACCCAGGGCAAGGTCAAGGTGCTCTCCAGCCCACGGGTGGCCACGCTGAACAACCAGACGGCCGTCATCAAGGTTGGCACGGACAACATTTATGTGACCAATGTGCAAACCAATGCCGGAACCAGTTCCGGCGTCATTGGCAGTACCGTCATCAATCAGGCAACACCCGTGCTTTCCCCGCTGTTTTCCGGGGTCGCCCTGGATGTCACACCGGCCATCAGCGGGGACGGTATGGTAACCCTTTACGTACATCCATCGGTTACCAGTGTCACCACCCAGGCCCAGGCGTTTACGGTTGGCAATCAAAGTTACGTTCTGCCTCTGGCCAGTTCTTCCGTGCGCGAAGTCGATACGGTAGTACGCGCCGCAAGTGGGCAGGTCATCGTCATCGGCGGTCTGATGAAAACCGACGAACACAGTAGCCATTCAGGTATTCCGCTGCTGCAGGACATTCCTTACTTGGGCTATCTCTTCAAGAGTACGCAACAAACGGCCATCAAAAGTGAACTGGTGGTGCTCATCAAGCCCATTGTGGTGGATAAGCGTGGCGTTTGGCAGCAGCAAATTCACCAAGCCCGCAAAGAACTGTCGGAGCACGATCTGGATTTCAACACCGCTGTGCTCCCGGCGCGACAGATGGAAGCAGCCCACTGATGTACCTCGAGTTCTTCGGTCTGCGCGAATATCCGTTCGGCCTCACCCCGGACACGGGGTTCTTTTTCGCCGATGAGAATCGCCGCGCCGCCCTCTCTTTGCTGCACTTCGCCCTGGATAATGGCGAAGGTTTCGTCAAGATCACGGGCGAGGTCGGGACCGGCAAAACCACCTTGTGCCGCACCCTGCTCAACCGCATGGATGCGCGCTTTCGCACCGCCTACGTACTCAACCCCCAACAGTCACCGACGAGCCTGCTTCGCGCCATCGCCGCTGATCTGAGCGGACTGGAATTAGAGGCCACCCAGGAGCCGCTGGAAGCCATTCACCGCAGCCTGTTGCAGGCGGCAAGCGATGGACATCGCGTGGCGCTGTTGGTGGATGAGGCTCAGACCCTATCGGATACCGCACTGGAAAGCATTCGCCTACTCTCCAACCTCGAAACCGAAAAATGCAAATTGATACAAATCATTTTATTTGGCCAGCCAGAACTGGATGTTCGTCTGCAACAGCCACAAATGCGGCAGTTGCGTCAGCGGATCGGCTTCCATCATCAGCTTCTTCCCCTTAACCGCGACGAAAGTGGCGCCTATCTGGAGCATCGGCTGCGCCATGCCGGCTATACTGGCGGCCCGCTGTTCCAGCCCAACGCCTTGCGCCTGCTCCAGCGTGGCAGTGGGGGCACGCCGCGGCTGCTCAATCTGCTCGCCCACAAGGCGTTATTGGCGACTTACGGGTCTGGCCGCCGTCGGGTGGGGCGCCGTGCGGTGCTGAGGGCGCTTGCAGATACGCCTCAGGCGCGACGATTATGGTGGAGCCTATGAGCTTGATTCACGATGTGCTGAACGATCTGGATCGCCGACAGGCGCGCAAAAGCGCCGGGCCTGAGATCCCGGCGGCATTGCAGGCGCCTCGCCCCAGATCCCTACCCCGCTGGGGAGCGCTTATCCTGCTGGGGGGTGGTTTTCTGGTGGTCAGCGCGGTTTTCTGGTGGTTTTATTTACCCACTTCCTATGAAACCACCGCGCGGAAGCTTCCGGTCAAGGCTGCGCCTGTAGCGGCGGAACTGACCCCCGCCGTACCTGACAATCAGGCGATTGCTCCAGTCTTGAGCCGTTCTCCGCGATCCCCACAGGAGGGCATGGCAACGAGCTCCGTCAATGTGCCCCAAAGCACCTTGTTGCACGCCCCTTCCCGCACGGACCAGAACCGCTCTGCACCGGGGAGTCTGGAACGATCCGCTCCGCAGCGACGTGCCCATCCTGCCAAGACATTTGCCGGTGCGCGGATGATCCCGTTTACCCACCCCCGGCATCAAGCCGTCCAGTCTGCCTCCATTCCCGGCGGCAGCGCCTGGGAAGACGAGAAATTGCGATTGGCAGAAAGTCTGTGGCAGCGCGGAGAGACGACAAAAGCCTTGGAATTGCTGCGCGAAAGTCTCCGCAGCGCGCCCCGTGATATACCGTTAACATTACTTGAAGCCCGGTTGCTGGCCGCCCAACAACAGCCGGGACAAGCCCTGTCCTTATTGCGCAATTTGCGGCCTGCACCCGCCGATAGCCCTGATTATTTCGGCATGCTGGGCACGCTGGCTCAGCAACAGGGCGATTTGCACCTGGCCGAGGGCGCCTATGCCCATGCGCTGACCCTCGCTCCTGATAGTCTGCGCTGGAAGACCGGGATGGGCATCACTCTGGCATTAGCAGGCAACGACGCCGCACGCCCTTACCTGAAAGAAGCGCTGGCAAGCGTTCAACCCGCCAGTCCCTTGGCTGACTATCTGCGCGCATTATTAGCCGCATTGCATTAAACCACCAGGCTTCTTCCTGATCTTGCCGGGGCCTTTGGCGGTGATGGTGTTGTCGATCTTCTCCGGTGTTCAGTGCTGATCGGGGAACAGGATGTTCAATTCCAGCACCTCATAATCTCCGCGTCGCTCCATGCTCACCTTGATATTTTCCTTGTCTACGGGAATATATTTGGCGATCACCGCCAGGAGTTCCTCCTGCAACGCGGGCAGGAAGTCGGGACCGTCGGCATCCCGCTCGTGGGCGAGAATCAGCTTCAGACGATCCTTTGCTACATGGGCAGTTTTCTTGCGGGAGCCGAGGAAGTAATCGAGAAAGGACATGTCAGCCTCCAAAGAGTCGTTTGAAGAACCCCACCTTGACCGGATGAATAAAGCGCAAGGGACGCTCTTCGCCGAGGAAGCGGGCGACGACATCCTTATAGGCCTCGGCCACATCGCTGTTTTCCATGTGAATGGCGGGTATGCCCTGATTGGAGGCCTGGAGGATGACCTCGGATTCGGGGATCACGCCCAGCAGGGGGGTACGTAGCAGCTCCTTCACGTCTTGCAGAGAAAGCATTTCCCCACCTTCCACCCGTTTTGGGGAGTAACGGGTCAGCAATAGATGTTCCTTCACCGGTTCTTCGCCCTGCTCCGCGCGCCGTGAGCGGGCTGCGAGAATGCCGAGAATGCGGTCGGAATCCCGCACGGAGGAGACCTCTGGATTGGTGACGACAATGGCTTCGTCGGCATGGTAGAGCGCCATGAGTGCCCCCGACTCGATCCCTGCCGGTGAATCGCAGACGATGTAATCGAATTCCGTGCGCAGTTCATCCATAACCGCCGTTACCCCGGCGGTGGTCAGGGCATCTTTGTCGCGGGTTTGGGAGGTGGGTAGCACGTAAAGATTCTCACAGCGCTTATCCTTGATGAGCGCCTGCTGCAGTTTGGCCTCGCCCTGGATGACATTGATGAGATCGTACACAACCCGTCGCTCACAGCCCATGATCAGGTCGAGGTTGCGCAGCCCCACGTCGAAGTCGATAACGACGGTGCGATAGCCGCGCAGAGCGAGGCCGCTGGCAAAGGCGGCACTGGTGGTGGTTTTGCCGACCCCACCCTTTCCTGAAGTGATGACAATGATTTTGGCCACGGTTCTTTTCTCCAAGATTTATAAGGTTAAAGCAGTAATATGCAATTGCTCGTCGCGGCTGTAAATCTGCGCCGCCTTGCCCCAGAGGGGGTGATCCGATTCGAGGATGCGATATAGACCTGCAACAGAGATCAACTCTGCTTCCAGGCTCATGCAAAAAATCCGCGCACTGTCTTGGCCGTTGACGCCGGCCAGAGCGCGGCCACGTAAGGGGCCGTACACATGGATGTTGCCGTCGGCGATGACTTCGGCGCCGGCGTTGACGGCGGCCAAACAGACAAGGTCGCCGCCACGGGCATAGCTGCGTTGGCCGCCGCGGATCGGGTGATCTATGGTCAGGCCACCCGGACTTGTTGAGACGGATTGTGCGGGCGCGGGTGTTTCTGGCTGCGGGGCGGCATTACGATCTTGGCCCCGCAAAACAGGCAGGTTCAGATCCTGCGCCAATGCCTGATGACGGGGAGCGGCATTGCGTAAACCGACAGGGAACCAGTCGGCGGCGCGCAATACATTCAAGATTTCGGTGAGAGCCAAAGGCGCTTCTTCGGGTATGGCACTCAGATCCAGGACCACCGGCGCATGGCGATGGAAATCGGCAGCGGCGGGGTGGCGTTGATGCTCTTCGGCGATACGTTGCGCCAGTTGTTGGGGGTTATTGCTTTCCAGATGGAGGATGGAGAGGGTGAAAACGCCTCCGGACACGCGTAAAGGCGCGCTGGTTTCCGTGCCGGGGGAACGGGGATTAGCCATGTTTCACGTGAAACATCGAAGTGCGCGCGTCATGAGCGCCGCAGCAAAGGGCGCTTGTCGCCCTTACCATTCCAGGTTTCGGCATCGGGTAATGCTGCCTTTTTGCGGAGGATGACCGGCCAGTCTATGCTGAGTTCCGCATTAATGGCAGTGAAGTCGCGTTGATCAGCAGGGAGTTCATCGTCGGCGAAAATAGCGTCGGCAGGACACTCGGGTACGCAGGCGGCGCAGTCGATACACTCGTCAGGATCAATGACGAGAAAATTCGGTCCTTCATGAAAGCACTCGACCGGACAGACTTCGGCACAGTCGGTATATTTACACTGGATGCAATTTTCGGTAACAACGTAGGTCATGAGTTGGCGACGTTCTTTACAGCGCGCTTCCGTGGCGCGGGCGTGGCCGATTCGCTGGCTGATGAGGCCGTACTTTTGGACGACGTGGTTTTCTTTGCCGCCGGGGTCTTGGCTTTGCCTGGTTTTTTTACCACCGCGGACGTTGTTTCCGCCTTTGCCGGCTTGTTGGCAGCAGCCGCCGTTTTCACGGCCGTTTTCCTGGTGCTTTTCGCCGTCGCTTTACGGGCAGGAGCCGCCTTCTTGGCCGGCGGCGCGCGCTTTTCGCGGGGCGGCGGCGGAGTGTAGTCGGGCAGCATGGCGGCAATTTCCGCGTCGCTGGCGTTCACCGGGAAGTGAAAAGCGCATTCGCTCTGGGGGCAGGCGAGTTGTTCACCAAGGCGCTTGCCGCTTTTTTCGATCATTATCGGCCAGGCGCAGCGGGGACAGGCGCGTGCTATCGGGGGTCCCCAGACCGCATAGCTGCATTTGGGGTAAGTGTTGCAGGAGTAGAAGATTTTGCCGTAACGGCTGCGTTTTTCCACCAGTTCGCCTTCACCGCACTGGGGGCAAATGACTCCTGAGGATTTAGGCTGGGTTAGCGGCTCAATGTGCTTACATTCGGGATAGCCACTGCACGAGATAAACCGGCCATAACGCCCGGTTTTATAGACCAGCGGCTTACCGCAGTCCGGGCAGTCGCGACCTACGGGTTCGGCGGGTTCGCGAGGACCGTCCACCGGGCGGGTATAATTACATTCGGGGTACCCCGAACAGGCCACAAAACGGCCATGACGACCGAGGCGCAGGAATAAGGGTTTGCCACATTGTGGACAGGCCTCATCCAGTGCTTCACTGGTGGCTTCGGTGCGGCTGACGTTGGCTTTTTCGTCAAGGAGTGCGCGAAAGGGTCCCCAGAACGCGCTGAGCACCGGCTGCCACTGCTTCTCACCCCGGGAAATGGCGTCCAGTTCGTCTTCCATGCTGGCGGTGAAGCCGTAATCCACATAGCGCTCGAAATGATTGGTCAGAAAACGACCGACCACCCGTCCGAGATCGGTGGGGCGGAAGCGGCGCTGCTCGACGGCGACATATTCGCGGTTCTGCAGGGTCTGAATAATGCTGGCATAGGTGGATGGACGACCGATGCCATAGGCTTCCAGGGTTTTAACCAGGGTGGCATCGCTATAACGGGGGGGAGGGTCGGTAAAGTGCTGCTCGGAATCAATGCCAAGCACCTGCGGTTCATCGCCGGTATCAAGGGGCGGCAGAATACGGTTGCCTTCGTCCTCGTCACCGTCATCTTTGCCTTCCTGATAGACGGCCATGAAGCCGGGAAAGGTGACGGTGGAGCCGTTGGCACGCAGGGTCCAATGGGTGCCGGCGTCCATATCGACGGCGACCAGGTCCATACGCGCAGGCGCCATTTGGCAGGCGACGCTGCGCTTCCAGATCAGATCATAAAGGCGCCAGAGATCGCGTTCGAGCACGCCCTGCAAGGCCTCCGGGCTGCGGGCGATGTCCGTGGGACGGATGGCTTCGTGCGCTTCCTGGGCGTTTTTGGTCTTGGTCTTGTAGCGGCGCGGGGTCTCGGGGACGAATTCGCTGCCGTAGTGGCTGCCGATAAAGTCACGGATGGAAGCGATGGCCTCTTCGGCGAGGTTGACGGCGTCGGTACGCATGTAGCTGATGAGGCCCACAGTCTCGTTGCCGATATTGATGCCTTCGTAGAGTTGCTGGGCGACGCGCATGGTCCGGCTGGCGTTGAAGCCGAGCTTGCGCGAGGCTTCCTGCTGCAAGGTGGACGTGGTGAAGGGCGCGGCAGGCTGGCGTTGCCGGCTCTTGCGCTCCACTTCCCGGACCCGTAGCGCCTGGCGGCTGAGATCATCTTCCATGCCGCTGCGGATGGCCTCGGCCTGATCACTATTGGTGACGTCGAACTGTTCGAGCTTTTTCGTCTGCCAGTGGGTCAGGCGGCCGGTGAATTCGCTGCCGGCCTGCTGCAGACGACTGGCGATGGTCCAGTATTCGCGGCTGACAAAGGCTTCTATTTCATTTTCGCGCTCACAGATCAGGCGCAGCGCAGCACTTTGTACCCGGCCCGCCGAGAGGCCCGGACGCACCTTGCGCCAGAGCAGCGGCGACAGATTGAAGCCCACCAGATAATCGAGGGCGCGGCGCGCTTGCTGGGCGTTGACCAGATCCATGGCGATTTCGCGGGGGGTGGCGATAGCTTCCTGCACGGCTTTTTTGGTGATTTCGTGGAAGACGACACGTTGCGCGGGCTTGTTGCCGAGCAGGTGACGCTCGCGCAGCAGCTCCACCAGATGCCAGGAGATGGCCTCGCCTTCGCGATCCGGATCGGTAGCGAGCCAGAGCTTGTCGGCGCCACGCAGGGCCTTGGCGATGGCGTCCACATGGCGCTCGTTGCGCTCGATGGCAGCGTAGCGCATGGCGAAATCATGTTCGGTATCTACAGCACCTTCTTTGGGCTGCAAATCGCGCACATGGCCGTAGGAAGCGAGCACTTGAAAGTCATCCCCCAAATACTTCTGGATGGTTTTGGCTTTAGCCGGCGATTCAACGATAACGAGCTGATATGCCATGGGTCAGTGAAGAATCCGTGCGCCGTCGGCGCCCAGTAAGGCATCGACCCAGAAGGCCTCCGGACCGGGATCATTGGCCATCACCATAAAGGTCACCCAGTCGAGTGTTTCCAGATCGGTATCGTCCAGACCAAGGGCGAGCAGGCGATCGATAATGCGTTCACGCATGGCGCCGTTGATGACACCAAGCCGCTCCCAGTCATGGAGTTGCCCGCGGGCAGCCACAGAAAGATTTTGCTGTTCGTAGGGATGGTAGGCGCGCAGTGAACGGGGGCTGGTGTCCTCTTGCGCTTCTACCGCGAAGCCTTCCATCCAGTCGAGGGCGCGCTGAATATCGTCGTCCGGGAAACCGACGGCGCGCAAACGCTCCTCGACCATCTCGTCGTCTTCGTCGTCGAGATGGTCGAGCAAATAACTAATGATGTCTATGACGTCTTCCATACCTTGGCCTTAGGAAGCAGGTGGGAGGCGACAGAAACGGCCGCCGGGACAGGCCGCGAGGTAACCTTGTAATTCCATGTCCAAGAGGATGGCCGAAAGCTCGGTCAGCGTCAATCCGCAGCGGCTGGCGATCTGTTCCGGGGCGAGAGGGTCGAAATCCATGGCGGCCCAAACTTTAGCTTGTGTTGAATCTTCCGGCCGCCAGTCTGCTGCGGCCTGACTGCCGCGCAGCACGGCGTACAGCGGGCCGAGTTCGCTGAGGACGTCTTCGGCGCTTTCGACCAGTTTGGCGCCGTCGCGGATGAGGCGGTGCGGGCCGCGCGACAACGGCGAATGGATGGAGCCGGGGATGGCAAAGACTTCACGACCCTGCTCCAGTGCCAGTCGTGCGGTAATCAGTGAACCGCTGCCGTCAGCCGCTTCGACCACCAATACGCCAAGACTGAGGCCGCTGATGATGCGGTTGCGGCGGGGGAATAGACCACTGCGCGGACCGGTATCGGGCGGCTGTTCGCTGATGATGAGGCCCTGTTCGGTAATCTGACGGGCGAGTTGCAGATGACTACGCGGGTAGATAAGGTCGGCACCGGTACCGAGTACGGCGACGGTGCCGCTGTGAAGGGCACCACGATGGGCGGCGGCATCAATGCCGAGGGCCAGGCCGCTACAGATGATGAGTCCCGCTTCCCCCAGGTTCTTGGCAAAAGCTTCGGCGGTGGCGATACCGGTGGCCGTGGCACTGCGACTGCCGACGATAGCCAGCATGGCCTGGTTCAGACGGGCGCGCTGTCCGCGTAAATAGAGCAGCAGGGGCGGGTCAGGGATATGGCGCAACAAGGGCGGGTAATCGGCGTCGGCCCAGCGGCAGAGGTCGGTGTCGGGACTTTCCAGCCAGCGCTGGTCTGCAGGCGTGAGAATGTCCTCGGGTGCCTTCTGCAAGGCGGCGATTTGTCCCGTTTGCAGGCCGAGGTCCTGCAAGGCCCCAGCCCCGGTTTGAAAGCAGCGCTCCACCGCACCAAAACGTTCGAGCAGGGCACGCTGGCGAAGCGGGCCGAGGCCGGGGATACGGCTGAGGGCGAGCCAGGCCCGGTCTGTCACCCGTTTCCTGCGGAGCTGTCGCTGGCGGTTACCGGGCGCGGGCTAACCAGCTTGTCACCCACCAAGATGCCATGCGTTGCCATGGTAATCACGGCGTAGGAGACCGTGGGGAATACCCGAAACACCATCACTTCGCCCACTTTCTGAGGCGGCAGAGCGAAGGATTTGCCAGTCACGGCATTTTTCGTGTCTCCCCTGGTCCTTTCAATCCGCAGCAGATTACCATCGCTCAATCCGGCTTCCCGGCCTTGATCCACGATAACGGCCTGACCAACCAGGAGTTCGGGGTAGTCGCTCATTTTGGCGATGATCCGAGCGCTTACCGGGTGGGCGGGGGCGCTGGGGAAATAACGCGGTACTTTGGCGCCCGCTTCGGGGATCAGGCGATCGCCCAGCGAGATTTCCCTGCGGGCATCGGCGATCTCGACGGCGGCATGGGAACTGTCACTGCGTACGATGATGCTGCCCAGGTCGTAGAGCGCATAACCGAGCGGCTTCTCGACGCCGGGACGGCGCAGTTCCGGCCCAAGAGCGACGATACCATAGCGGGTGCCCACCGGGACCCGTTTCAGACCGGAAGCATACAGCTTGTCGCCCACGGTGTAGACGATCTGGCCGCTGCTGGCACTGGCCGCCAGATAAGGTAATGCATCGTAAGCTTTTTTGCTGGCGATAAACCCCGGCGTGCCGAGGAAGGGCATCACTTCGCCGGTAGCCACGGTGGACAAGGGTTCTACCGTCATTTGTGGATGAAGTTCGACGGCCGAAGAACCTGCTGCATGAGAACCATAAGATCTTTCTACACGAAGTTCGGGCTGGCCGTTGGCCCCATGGGTGAGCACGATGCGATCACCGGGATAAATGAGATTGGGATTATGGATGTAGGGATTCTTATGCCAGATCTGCGGCCATTGCCAGGGATGCCGCAAGAAATGTGCGGCGATTCCCCAGAGGGTGTCTCCGGATTTGACGGTGTAACTTTGTTCGCTACGTAGTTGTATGCCAGACGGCGCAGTTTGCCCCATCACCGGGGCCATGGCGCTGAGGCCAAGACAAAATAGGGTGTTGCGCCAGATGTACTTCCGCATGAATGATCTCCTCCGGACTTCCGCAAGGAATAGTATTAGTTCAAGATACGATTTTTGCCGGATGGTAATAATTGGTGACGAAATGCCCCTCTTGAAAATACTGGAGTTCCCCGATGTCCGCCTCAAGGGCATGGCCCAGCCCATAGTCCGGGTGGACAAACAGATACAGCAACTGGCCGACGATATGGCGGAAACCATGTACGATGCACCCGGTATCGGTCTGGCCGCGCCGCAGGTGGCCGCTGGTCACCGGCTGATTGTCGTGGATGTTTCAGAAAATCGCAATGATCTGCTGACCTTGGTGAATCCGGAAATTATCGCGAGCATGGGTGAAGAAG
>JAKBXD010000050.1 GCA_021840785.1 Pseudomonadota bacterium | reverse complement strand
ATCAGCACCCCGAAAGCCGCCACACCGATCACGATACCGCCGTCTACCGGAGCTGGCTGCAGCAGGCGCTGAATCGCTTCCCAGGCAATCCCGCCAGTCACCACCAACAGGAATACGGCGTTGGCCAACGCCGCCAGAATAGACGAACTGCGCAGCCCGTAGGTGAAACGGACTGAAGGTGGGCGGCGGGCCAGGGCAGTGGCGCCCCAGGCCATCAGCATGGCCAGCACGTCACTGAGGTTATGGCCGGCATCCGCCAACAGGGCCAAGGAATGTCCAATCACCCCGAACACGGCCTCAACCAGCACGAAGCTCAGATTGAGCGCCACCCCGATGGCGAAGGCACGGCCGTAGTCCGCCGGGCCATGGGCATGATTATGCCCATGCGCGTGGCCGTGGGTCTGTTGGTGACCAGTGGTATGGTCGACATGATCATCAACGTCATGTTGGTCATGTGTCATGCATCAATCCTTCCCCGAAAAAATCCGAATGTCTGCCCATTAAAAATCTTTTGGTGGCCGCCGCCCAAGGGGGATGCCGTGTATGTCATGGCGGTTTATTCCGTCTCCCCCGAAATGACTACCATGCCGCCCCAGGGCAGCGTGTGGGGCAGCAGCCGTTCCATCGTCCGTGCCACCCGGTTCCCGGCAGGAAGAAATATGGCGGAATGCATCACCAGCCGGGATACCGGCAAACCGGAGAAGAAATCGAGCAACTCACCGGGACGATGCCAGCGCGCCCCATGGTAGGCACCACTTCCACCGCCCTGCCCTTTCTGTGCATAGAGCAGGCTGCTCCGGTTGAGCCAGCCGATGGCGAAACGCTGGCGCGCCACCCGCACGATCTCGGCCACGGCCTGCCGCTCACCATTCACAAAACACAGGGCCGCAACCGAGACCACACGATCGAAACTGCGGTCCGAAAAAGGCAGGGAGCGGGCGTCTCCGGCTACCCAGCGGATCGCGGGGGGACCCTTGGCGTGGGCGAAGGCAAGCCCGTCCGGGTTGGGATCAAGACCGGTGACGCGGAGGTCTTTCTCGGCAAAGCGGCGGGTAAACCACCCGGTACCACAGCCCACATCCAGGAGTGTATCTCCCGGCCGCGCCTGGAGGAGCCCCGAGAGCAGGCGGAACTCCGTCGTGCCGATCCAACGCCCCCGAGGGGTGTCATACCAGGCGTCATAGGTGGCGGCGTCTATCGGGGTGCTGGCATTGCAGTCGAGGTGGACCGGTAAATCGTTCACCCTTGACGGAGATCCGCCCACCATTCCTGCAGGGTGGGAATATCCACGACCACCTGTTCCCCAGCGGTCTGGCCCTGCAATACGTGCGCGGGGGATGCCGTTTCTCCCAAATGATCGAGAACCCGTAGCGCTGCGCTAAAGTCTTGTCCTTTGGTATATTCCGTCTGGGTAATGATGGTAGCAAGCCCCGCTCCACGGGCGGACTGTAGTCCATTCGCCGAGTCTTCAATCGCGAGGCAGTCTGCGGCAGGCAAACCTAATTGACCCAGCACATAGGTATAAATGTCCGCTGCCGGCTTTTTGTGGGAGACAATATCCCCGGCGCCGATCGTATGAAAGCGCTGCGGCGCCTCCGCGCCTAAGGTGCTCTTCAACAGGGACTCGACATTGGCCGGCGTGGTGGTCGTGGCAATGGCCAGCAACAAACCGTGATCCCGTGCCGCATTCAGCAAACGCTCCACACCGGGGCGTAGCGGCAATAGTCCGGCATTCATCATCTCCACATAATACCCGGTCTTTTGGCGATGGATAGAAGCAATGTCAGCATCGCTCAGTTGCGGCAACTCCGGATGTTCATTCAGGAAAGCCCTGAGGCGTTCTTTGCCGCCGGTAACCCTCAGATAGTAGCCATAGGTCGGTACATCCCAGCTAAAAGGAAGGCCAGCTTCGGCAAAAGCCTGATTGAAAGCGACCCGGTGGGCATCCCGCTCGGTATCGGCAAGGGTACCGTCCACATCAAAAATCAACGCGCGCAACGACATGAATCTAAGTGCCTCCTGAATTTACGGTAAAATATAGTGTCATAACCATCCGACAGAACCGCCAGCATCTCAACGGTCTGGTGGAGCATTGTAACCAGCACGCATTAGATTGCCAAAACAGCTATTCTCTGTTAAACGTAAGCGCGTTATTACCCAGGACAGGAAGCCCCCATGGACGAAAGCATGCCCCAGCCCGCGAAAAAAATGCCCGGCGCAGCCCAGCAATTCACCGCCTTCACCCCCTACGAGCCCGCTCCCAGCGAAGAGTATATGAACCCCACGCAGATTGCTCACTTCCGCCAAATTCTGGAAGATTGGCGCAGCGAACTGATGGCGGAAGTCGACCGCACCGTACAACACATGCAGATGGAAAACGTCAACTATTCCGACCCCAATGATCGGGCCAGTCTGGAGACGGACATGGGCCTGGAACTGCGCGCCCGTGACCGGGAGCGCAAGCTGATCCGTAAGATTACCCAGGCTCTCGACCGTATCAAGACCGGAGAGTATGGCTACTGCGAAAGTTGTGGCGTGGAGATCGGCCTGCGCCGTCTCGAAGCCCGTCCTACCGCCACCCTCTGTATCGATTGCAAAACGCTGGAAGAAAAACGCGAGAAACAGATGGCGCAGGAATGATACCATGCGCCTGCTGGTCCGTAACGCGCGCATCGCCCTACCCTCCGGTGAACTCTATCATGGTGACCTTTTTGCCGAAGATGGTCGCATTGTCGCCATCGATCGGGATATGGACCGCGCCGCCGATACAGTGATTGACGCCGAAGGTCATATGCTGATGCCCGGCGTTATGGACCCGCAGGTGCATTTCCGCGAACCCGGCAATGAACAGAAGGAAGACATTTCCAGCGGCTCGCGAGCCGCGGCCAAAGGCGGTGTTACCAGTTTTCTGGAAATGCCCAATACCAATCCGTCCACCACCAGCCCCGCTGCCGTGGCTGACAAACTGGCCAGGGGCGCGGGAAAATCCGTGGTCAACTATGGATTTTTTATCGGAGCCACCCCGGACAATCTCGACAATCTGCTGGCCGCCGATGCGGCCTGCGGCATCAAGATTTTTATGGGTGCCAGTACCGGCAATTTACTGGTGGACAAGGAGGCGGACCTGGATCGCATTTTCGCGCATGGCCGTAAACTGATAGCGGTCCACGCCGAAGACGAGGCCCGCATTCGTGAACGGCGCACCCAGTTTACCGGCAGCAGTGATCCCGCCGATCATTCTCGTATCCGCGATGAACAATCGGCGCTGATTGCCACCCAGCGCGCCGTTCGACTCGCGAAAAAATATCAGCGCCGCCTGCATGTTCTGCATCTCTCCACGGCCATCGAGGTCGAGTTTTTACGGCAGCAAAAGACAAATTATATCAGTTGTGAGGCAATTCCAAACCATCTTTTCCTGACCACCGATGCCTATGCTAAAATGGGTCCTCTGGCGCAGATGAACCCTCCCATCCGCAGTGAGCACGATCGTCAGACCCTCTGGGAGGGTTTGCGCAGCGGTGTCATCGATTGCATTGCTACGGATCACGCCCCGCACCTGCTAGCAGACAAGGCCTTGGGATACCCGCACGCACCCTCCGGCATGCCCGGCGTGGAAACCAGCCTGCCCCTGATGCTTACCGCCATGCGCGACGGCCATTGTAGTCTGGCCGAGTTGCAGCGCTGGATGTGCTACAATCCGGCGCGCCTCTATGGCGTGGTGAACAAAGGGCGCATTGCCATCGGTTGGGATGCGGATCTGACCTTGGTCGACATGACCCAAGTAAAGCCCGTTCGCAACGAGGAGATGTTCACCAAGGTGGGCTGGAGTCCCTTCAATGGCTGGCTCCTGACGGGTTGGCCTATCACTACCATTGTCGGCGGCCGGGTGGTTTTCGATAAAGGCGAGATTCTCCCCAACGCGCACGGGCAGCCGCTGCACTATGTCGAGCCGACACCCCTGCCGGCGGTGGACTGAGCACCGGTATTCCAGAGGCAGAGGGCCGTTCCCCCGGGGGCACTCGCCCAGGGTGCGGTGTAGTAACCCAGAATGAGCAGCAAATGCCCCGCTTCGTCCCAGAGTAAGGGCACATCCGCACGTCGATCCGGTGGGACCCCCGCCTCCAGCAGCAATTTCTTCAGCGGACGATGTTGGCCCTGCCCGGTTAGGGTGAGCTCCCCCTGGCGGCGGCGGCGCCAGTACAAGCTCGTCTCCGCAAAACGCTCAGCCAGCGCGTGATGAAAACCGTCCGGTGCGGTATCCCGGAGAGCACACTGCCAGCCAGAAATCGGCAGCGGATCTCCCTGAGCGACACACCAGGGACCTTCTTCCCATTCCTTTTCCGCCATCGTGCGCGGTTGCGGCCAAGCGCGCAGCAGTCCGCCCTGCAACCAGGCTTGCCCCCCTTCCCACTGAATCCTCGCGCCCCCGCGTCTCTGCATTACCGCGTCCCGCAGAGCCTCCAGACGCTCCCGGCTCGGCACGGGAATCTGCCTCTGCTGAAACCATCCGCGCAGAAAAACCCGCTGTGCGGCAGCAGAAAGGGACTGCAAATACTCCAGGGAGAGTCGCTCCACAGAGAGTTCAGGGTAATCTGCCCGATACTGCTGCCAACGAGAACCAAACCAATCCGCTGCGATTTCCCGCATATCGGCGAGATTATCCGCAGCACGGGCGATATTTGGCGCCGCATGCGGCCAGCCCAGATCACCCAGTTGCGGGAGCAGGATATTGCGCACTCGTACCCGGTCATAACGCATATCGGCGTTAGCCGGATCATTCAGAAAAGGTAAGTGCCACTGTTCCAGATAATCCCGCAGCACCTGTTGGGGTACATCCAGTAGTGGACGGATCAGCAGCCCGGTACCCAGTGGGCGCTGCCAGGGCATACCCGCCAGCCCGGCTACACCAGCACCGCGCAACAGCTGCAAAAGCAGAGTCTCGGCCTGATCCTCCAGATGCTGTGCGGTGAATAGCCAGTCACCCTGACCCAACTGCGCCGCCATGAGGGCATAGCGGGCACGCCGGGCTTGATCCTCCGGCCCTTCGCCCGGGGCGTCCGGGGGTAGGTGCAGCAGGGTGAAGGGAACCCCCAGCGCCGCCGCCTGCCGCTGGCAGGACTGTGCCCACTGAGCGCTGTCCGGATGCCAGCCGTGATCCACATGCAAGGCGTGAACGGTGTATCCTAAAGAAACCAGCGCCACGAGCAGGGCCGTAGAATCACCACCGCCACTGTAAGCCACGTACAATATACGCCCTTCCGAGGGGTGCAAACTCCCCTCCAGACGCGTCTGGAGACGTCGCTCCAGCTCAGGCGGCGCCGATGACTCCATAGTGCATCAGGCGTTCGTAGCGGGTGGTCAGCAACTTGCTGGTATCCATCGCCTGCAGCTCCTGCAGGTGATGGGCGAAGCGCTCGCGGGTCAGTGCAAAGACCGCTTCCGGATCACGATGCGCGCCACCGAGGGGCTCCGCCAGCACTTCGTCGACCAGACCCATTCCCTGCAAACGACGTGCGGTGATACCCAGGGTTTCCGCTGCTTCCGCTGCCATAGCGGCGTTCTTCCAGAGGATCGAGGCACAGCCCTCCGGCGAAATGACGGAGTATACCCCGTACTCCAGCATCAGCATCCGATCACCCACGCCGATCGCCAGCGCCCCACCGGAGCCGCCTTCGCCAATCACTGTGCAGATAATAGGCACTGCCAGGTCGGACATTACCGCGAGATTGCGGGCGATGGCCTCACTCTGGCCGCGCTCCTCGGCGCCAATACCCGGATAGGCACCCGGCGTATCAATGAAAGTAAATACCGGCAAGACAAAACGCTCGGCAAGGCGGAGCAGACGCAACGCCTTACGATAACCTTCCGGTCGCGGCATCCCGAAGTTGCGCTGAATCTTTTCCTTGGTATCGCGACCCTTCTGATGTCCTATCCAGACGATAGGCTGCCCACTGAAGCGGGCCAGGCCGCCAACAATCGCCTGATCATCGGCAAAGGCACGGTCCCCTGCCAGTATCTGTACTTCCGTGAACAGTGCCTGCACATAATCCAGGGTGTAAGGCCGCTGTGGATGCCGGGCCACCTGTACCGTCTGCCAGGCACCAAGCTTGCTGTAAATATGCTGCAATTCTTTGCGCGCTTTGACCTCCAGACGGCTGATGTCATCGGCAATACCCGGCTGATTCAGGGCGCGAAGTTCTTCCACCTTGGCATCCAGCTCCGCTACCGACTGTTCAAAGTCCAGATAACTGATTTTCATGTTCACTCCTTATCATTCCGAACAGGGCCAACGCTCAGGCCGGGCGGCGTGCCCCATATCGGGCACGCTCCAGTGGGACGACATTATTGACGAGGGATGTCGTCGATCGATAGTCCCAACGCCAGCGCGCGGTGGGTGCGAGCGCCATCAAGGCGGCGATAGCGGCGGGACCCGCCGCGAAGCTCAGGCTCTCCGCCACCCGTAATTGCGCGACAATATCGGCACCGACGCGCAAACGCAGACGCAAAGCCGTTTGGCCAGGGTATTTACGGAGCACGGCAAGCAGGTCTTGGGGAGCCAATTCTGCAGCGATTTCCAGTTCCAGGGTCAGTTGCGTAGCCAATTCCTCACGCGCCCGCGCCGTATCCAGCACGCGCAGGGCACTGAGCCGCAAGCCACCAGAATAGCTGTCCTCGCCCACCTCCCCCAAAACCAGCACCGGCTCCTCACCCTCCCCGACTTTACCGGCCTGCGCCCAGACTTCGGCAAAAATGACCACCTCCAGCCGCCCCCGACCGTCGTCCAGGGTCAGGAAATATATACGATCACCACGCTTGGTCCGGGTGCTGCGCCGCGCCACCACCAACCCAGCCACCAGCACCGTGGTGCCACTGCAGATGTCGCCGAGAGGCACCGTTCCCAGTGCCGCCAGATCATCCCGCAGACTAGCCATAGGATGACCACTGAGATAAAAACCCAGGGTCTCCCGTTCCTGACGCAGGGTTTCGGTGAGGCTCCATGCTTCCGCCAGCACCGGCGGTGGCGCCACCGGCAATGCTTCCTGTCCGCTAAACAACGATTCCTGCTGACTTGCCCGATTGCTCTGAAACTGCGCCGCTGCTTCAATACAACTGTCCACGGAAGCAATCAGGCTGGCCCGCGACACACCCCAGTCATCCATAGCGCCGGCACGAATCAACGCTTCCAGGGCACGGCGATTGATTTTCTGGGTATCCACCCGGCAGAGCAGATCGAAAAGATTCAAGAAGGGCCCTTCTCTACGAGCGTCGAGAATCGCCTGAATGGCGGCCCGCCCCAAACCTTTAATGGCTCCCAGACCAAAGCGGATATCACCATCCCCCTCCGGTCGGAACTCCAATACCCCCTGCTGAACGCTCGGCGGAACAATCCGTAGCCCCATACGGGTACACTCGGCAAGCATCGCCACGACCTTGTCGGTATGATCCATATCCGCGGTCAACACAGCCGCCATAAAAAATTGTGGATAGTGCGCCTTCAGGTAAGCCGTCTGATAGGACACCAGAGCATAGGCTGCCGAGTGCGACTTGTTGAAACCGTACTCGGCAAACTTTTCCATGAGGTCGAAGATCGCCCCGGCCTGGTCCGCTGCCAGACCATTTTTGTGAGCCCCCGCCAGGAAAATAGCGCGCTGCTTGGCCATTTCCTCCGGTTTTTTCTTGCCCATGGCCCGCCGCAGCAAATCGGCGCCGCCGAGGGAATAACCCGCCAGCGTCTGTGCGGATTGCATGACCTGTTCCTGATAAACAATCACCCCATAGGTTTCATCGAGAATCGGCGCCAGGTCGGGATGCAGAAAAGTTACCTGCGCCTTGCCATGTTTACGGGCGATGAAGTCATCGACCATGCCTGACTGCAGTGGTCCGGGCCGGAACAAGGCGACGAGGGCAACGATATCTTCAAAGGTATCAGGCTGCAGACGCCGCACCAGATCACGCATGCCAGACGACTCCAGTTGGAAGACCGCCGCCGTCTCGGTGGATTTGAGCAAGGCAAAAGTCGCCGCATCGTCTAAAGGTAATTGCTGAATATTCACTGGTGCGCGCCCCGTCGCCGGCGCATCGGCATTGATGAGTTTGATCGCCATATCAATGATGGTCAGGGTGCGCAACCCGAGAAAGTCGAACTTTACCAGCCCCATCTTCTCCACATCATCCTTATCGAGCTGGGTGACGTTCCCCCCCCCTTCGGAGCCGTCGTTAAAGAGCGGCAGGCGGTCGGCCAGCGGTTCCGGGGAAATCACCACGCCACCCGCATGGGTCGAGGCGTGGCGTGGCAAGCCCTCCAGGCGCAGAGCGATGTCCAACAAGTCACGGACATCGTCTTCCTCGGTCTGGCGGCGGCGCAGTTCCTCGGACTCCTCCAGGGCCTTCGCCAGGGTCATACCCAGATCGCCCGGCACCAACTTAGCCAATTGGTCGACAAAGCCGTAAGGCAAACCCAGCACCCGGCCGACATCACGTACCACCGCCCGCGCCTTCATCGTCCCGAAGGTAATGATCTGGCCGACCCGATCGCGACCGTATTTGTCGGCCACATACTGAATCACACGGTCACGCTGATCCATGCAGAAATCCACGTCGAAATCAGGCATGGAAACACGCTCGGGGTTGAGAAAGCGTTCGAACAACAGGCCATTGCCAATGGGATCGAGATCGGTGATCCGCAGTGCATAGGCCACCAGCGATCCGGCACCGGAGCCACGCCCCGGCCCTACCGGGACGCCATTATTTTTTGCCCACTGTATGAAATCCGCGACGATGAGAAAATAACCGGGGAAGCCCATCTGCTGAATGACGCTGACCTCACGCAACAGGCGTTCATGATAAGGCAGCGTGGCGTCGCCGGTGATATGCAGTTCCTGCAAACGTTCCTGTAGACCTTTTTGCGCCGCATCATGCAAATATTCATCTACGGACTGACCGGCAGGAATGGGGTAGTCCGGGAGCGCATACTGGCCTAACACCAACTCCATATTACAGCGTCGCGCGATTTCGATGGTGTTGTCGCAAGCTTCCGGCAGGTCCGCAAAACGCTCTCGCATTTCTTCGGGGTCTGGCAGACGGTGCTCCGGCGTAAAACGGCGGGGACGACGTGGGTCATCCAGGGTAAAGCCCGCAGAAATACACTGCCGCGCATCGAAGGCCGCAAAGTCCGCCGCATCCAGAAAGTGTGCATTGTTGGTGGCCACCAGTGGTAAATCCAATTTTCCTGCGAGCAGCACCGTGGCCTGTACCAGCGCCTCCTGCCCAATCTCGCCATTGCGCTGCACTTCCAGATAAAAACGTTCGGGGAAAAGCTTTGCGTAGTATCGTGCTCGGTTTTCCGCCTGCTGGGGATTGCGCTGCAGGGCACGCCCGATTTCCCCCTGGCCTGCCGCAGACAGCGCGATGAGACCGTCACTCGCACCTTCCAGCCATACCGCGTCGATCTGTGGACGTCCGTGGCGACTACCCTCCAGGTAAGCCCGACTGAGCAAGCGGCTGAGGTTGCCGTAGCCGGTTTTATTCATACACAACAGGATCAGGCCGGCGGGCCGATCCAAATCCGCCGCATCATGCACCCAGATTTCACTGCCAATCAGGGGCTTGACACCCAGACTCCGGGCCGCGTTGTAGAATTTGACCAGGGCGAAGAGATTGCCATGATCGGTGATCGCTACGGCCGACATGCCCCGCTCCGCACAACGCCTGACCAGCGCCTTCACCGGAATAATGCCATCCTCCAAGGAATATTCAGAGTGTACGTGCAAATGGACAAAGCGGGGGGTACTCATTGCACCGCTGCCCAAGCCCGATCCACAGGAGCGAAACCACGCCGGTGCAGGACCGAGGGTCCACAGCGCCGCAGGGCCGCCAAGTGCACCACAGTGCCATAACCCATATGTCGCGCCAATCCGTATTGGGGATAATACCTGTCGAGCAAGAGCATCTCCTCATCCCGCGCTACTTTGGCCAGAATACCCGCGGCAGCGATCGCATCCACCTGACCGTCGCCACCCACCCGCGTCTCTACCTGCCAACCGGGGGGTGACTGGTTGCCATCGACAATAATCCGCTGAGGTCGCCGGGGCAGGCCCGCAACCGCCCGGGCCATGGCCCGCAAAGACGCCTGTAAAATATTGTAGCGTTCAATCTCCCAAACCGCAGCCCGGCTCACCGACCAGGCCAGGGCCTCGCTGCGGATACGGGCAGCCCAATGCGCCCGTGCCACTGCCGTCATTTTCTTGGAATCATTCAGGCCATGGAGGGGGGCGCGCAGGATCACCGCTGCCGCCACCACCGGCCCGGCAAGCGGTCCCCGCCCCGCTTCATCCACTCCGGCACACTGGGGTCCCCAGTGTTCCAGGTCCGGTGCGTTTTTCATAGGACGACCGGCTTCACGTCAACATCTCGCGTAGTACCTGCTGCAATTGCTCCGGGGGATCGCCTTCCAGCAAACCGCGCAGTTTTTGCAATTCTGCCACCTGCACGGGGCCTGCCGGGCCCAAAAGTGCGGCTAGGGCATCCGCCACTTGCGCGGGCTCAAATGCCTCCTGGAGAAATTCCGGGTACACGGATTTTTTCAGCAGAACATTGGGCATGGCCACGAAGGGTGTCTTCACCAGCCTGCGGACAACAGCAAAGGTGAGTGCGTTCAAAATATAGACGACCACCGCCGGGCGCTGCATGAGTGCGGTTTCCAGGGTGGCGGTACCGGAGGCGACCAGCACCACATCGGCGGCCGCCAGCACAGTTTGAGTCTGGGCGACCGCCAGCCGTGCATCTTCCGGCCCGGCACCTTGTTTCCAGAGCCGCTCCCAGAGGGGGCGTAACTCCTCCCTGGCCAAGGCCACCAGAATTCGCAAATCCGGCATCTGTTCGCGCAAGCGGCGAGCCGTTTCGGCATAACGCAACACCAGTCGTTCCAGTTCACCACGCCGACTCCCGGGTAAAAGCGCAAGCACCTGGCCATCTGCCGCCATGTTCAGCGCCGCCCGCGCGCTTTCCCGATTGGGCACTGCTGCAGTCTGCGCCAACAGTGGATGTGCCAGCACATGCACCGGCACCCCCACCTGTGCATAAATGGGCACTTCAAAGGGAAAAAGCACCAGCATGTGGTCCACCACGCGCTTGATCTGATGAATCCGCTGCGAGCGCCAGGCCCAGATCTGGGGACCTACCACATAGAGCACCCGAATGCCCAGATTTTTAGCCAGCTTGGCAATGTGCAGATTGAACGCCGGATGGTCAATCAGCACCACGCAATCCGGCCGTTCCGCCTGTAGATGCTGCCGAATCTGCCCATAGAGCCTGCGCAGGCGGCGGTAGTGCCGCAAGACTTCGACCAACCCTATCATCGCCAAGACTTCACCATCGGCAATATTCTGCACTCCCGCAGCCTGTAGGCGGGATCCAACCACCCCCGACCACTGTAGAGCGAGTCCGGCCTGCGCTGCATTCGCCATGATTTCCAGCCCGAGATTTTCGCCGGAACGCTCTACCGCGAGCATAAAGGCCTTGCCCAAGGTCCTAGCCGTGCAGGGTGCGACGGATCACGGTAGCAATCCTGGCAATCTGCTCTTCACGCAGTTCCGGGAACATGGGCAGCGAGAGCACCCGCTCCGCCAGACGCTCCGCCACCGGACAATGGGCTTGGGGCTGATGCGCAAACATCTTCTGCCGATGCCCCGGAATGGGATAGTAGATGGCACTGGCGATGCCCTCCGCATGCAATGCCGCTTTGACCGCATCCCGTGCATCCGATTGGATGGTAAACTGGTGGAAGACGTGGTGATAGCCCACCGGCACCGCAGGCAACTGTAGATCGAGACCCGCCAGATGTTCGGCGTACCACCCCGCCGCCTGCCGCCGTCCGGCGTTATAAGTCGCCAGATACGGGAACTTCGCCCGCAGAATCAGCGCCTGCATTTCGTCGAGGCGGCTATTATAGCCCAATACGTCGTGGTGGTAGGTTTGCCAGGAACCATGGTTGCGCAGTCCGCGCAGTTTACGTTCCAGTTCCGCATCCGCCGTCACCACCATTCCACCATCCCCGGCAGCACCGAGATTTTTACTGGGGAAGAAA
>JAKBXD010000049.1 GCA_021840785.1 Pseudomonadota bacterium | reverse complement strand
CCCGCGGGGTCCGGGAAAATCAAGGCCACGGTGAGGTTCTATCACTCCGACCGCCTCTTCCCGCAGACTTCATTCAGCAGCAGCAGCACCCCGACCCATTCGAAGCTTTCGGAGACGCAGTTCCGTATCGATGGCGAGCAAGGGATCGGGGAGGGCTGGGCGCTGGTTTACCAACTGCGCGCCGCCCTGCTCACCAAATCCAAACCAAAGGCGTCCTATTCCGCAGGGGGGTTGCAGGATCAACAGATCGGCCTCTCCTACGGATTGCGACAGCGTGCGCACTTCGCCGACGCCATTACCGTCAACGCGATCATTCCCACCGGGCGGACATCAACCACCCCCCAACTCGGGACCGGCGCCCTGGCCGTCGAACCGGATTACGAGGTGGGAGTAGAGCATAATTTCGGGTCCCGGGTGGCGTACGCCGGCCTTTCAATCGGCCCGCGCATCTACGTCAGGGATGGTGTGACGCAGGTGCGGGCCTCGGCGGTGGCGGGCGTCGGTCTCATCCGGCGCCTCACCGTCATCGGTACTCTGTTTTTTTCAAAAACGCTGGCCAGTAACGCGCTCGCCGTCAGTACAACCCCCAACGCCTCAGAATTCTACAATATACTGCGAGGTGGTATCGGACTCGAATACGCCGTTACCAAAAACGTGCGACCGGTCATCGCCTACCAGCTGGATCTGGCGGGTCAGAGCATCCATGCCGGCAGCAGACTGGTAGCCGGTGTTTCCTGGCGTTATTAAAAGCCCCGGCCATGGAGACCATCCTGTTTTTGTTGCGGCACGGTGAGACCGAATGGAATCGCAGCGGGCGTTATCAGGGCCGCAGCGACCCGGAAGTCACGCCCAACGGTGAGGCGCAGGCGCGAAGGGTTGCGGAACACCTCGCGCGCCTGAATCTTGTCGCCATTGTGGCCAGCCCACTAAAGCGGGCCTATGCCACCGCAAGTATCGTCGCAGAACGCCTGGGTCTGCCCGTCACCACGGATGAGCGGCTGGTGGAGATGGGTTACGGCGACTGGGAGGGCTTGCAGCAAGTGGAGATCAAAACGCGGTGGCCCGAGTTGTTGCGCCGCTGGAAAAAGGCCCCCGACGAGGTGGTGCCTCCAGGTGGAGAGTCCCTTTCCGATCTTCAGCGTCGCGTACGCTCTTTCCTCCAGGACACTGCCGCAGGACCTGGACCGATCCTGGCCGTTACCCATGCAGGAGTGATCAGGACCGCCGTCCTTGAAATCCGGGGCGAACCGCTTGCCAGATTCCGCCAAGTGCAAATCGCGAACGGCTCCCTCACTACCATCCATTGGCAGAACGGTCGCCTCAGTCTCGCCGACGGTCCGTGGGCTGGCGAAGATAGTATTTATTCAAGAATCTGTACGGATCCAGGAACCAATTAAAAGACGACCTGAGCACCTAGGCCAACACCGTAATTCGCGCTGCCGTTAGACAATCCTTTGTCTGCATAGAGCTGAATGCCACTACCGGCGCGCGTGACATTGTAGTTCCAGGCAAAAACGATGTCCGCCGGACCCGCATAACCCGGCTGCTCGGATTCGGAACCAGAAAACATTGCTGTAAGGATGTTGCGTGATGTGGCAATAAAGCTGGAACCCATATCATAGGTCCAGATATTGTGCAGATTGCCGCCAACGGGATTGCCCACGAAACGGTAGCCCAGATGGGCGAATGGAAAGATGCGGGTGCCAATGGTCTCGTCCAGACCCACGCCGACCTCGTAATCGTTGCGCCCGGTGCCCAATCCTTTGGCGGCGGAGGCCGTACCAAGCTTGACCTTGGCATAGGGCACCACTGCGGGCAAAAGACCGGTTCTCTGGTAAACCGTGTAGTGTGCGGATAACCAGATATCACCCAGGCCGCTCACGTTACTACGGGTTTGTGTCGTGCCAGAGCGGTGGACAACACCCCCACTCGTGAGCCGCGTCCCCTGGGGTAACCCGGAAACGGAGAGGTAGGGAACCATCAACTTGAGGCGCAGGTCCCGATTGCGAAACTGTAAATAGGTGGCATCGTAAAAAATGTTGACATGGCTGCCCGTCCCGAAATTCCCCTGGTAGTACGATGGCACATTGCCCACCGTGAAACGGGGAGCCGCATGCGCAACTGCCACTATTGCCCACGAGGACAGAATGCCCATTCCCACCAATGATCGAAACCGCATGCAATCCTCCTAATTCCTTTGTAATTGGGTGCGAATGAATCATTTGGAAATCAATTTTTGAATATGCGGGAATTATGCCCACAAGTTTGGCAAGGAACAAGAATTGGCATTATGGGGCACCGACGAGGGCGCGTCGTGACAAAGCCAGCAAGCCAGAAATCGTTGCTTCCTATTCCGGCAGCAGGATGACCAGCTTGAGATCGGTGCTGGTCGCTGGCAATAACGTGCTCTGCTCATAGACCACCTGCCCGTGCTGTGGATGCTGAAAAACCCGCCTGCCACCCTCCCGTTCGACGACATCCTGCGCAGCCCAGAGCTGAGCAAAAATCGGACTGTTTTGCTGAAGATGCTCGATTTGGCGGGCCATTTGCGGATCGTCCAGATGCTTGCCCACATCCGCACGAAATTCCGCGATGATCCGCCGGGTACGGCCTTCCCAGTCGACGACAAAACTGCGCGCCGTGGGATTCAGCAGGAGGAATTCCAGCAGATTGGGGGGAGGGCTGCCCGGTGTCGGGGGTTGATCCATCCAGCCGACAAAATGCGCCGCCGCGGCCGTGTTCCAGGCGATCGCATTCCAATAGCGATCCAGTACATAGGCAGGTGTGTCCAGGGCTTGCACAATTCGCAGTACGGCATGCGGGGGCTGGGTATGGGTTTTGTCGGCAGTGGGATCGGCACGGCCGGCCAGGTCGAACAGGTAGGCGCGTTCCGCTTCGGAGAGTTGCAGCGTTTGACTCAGGCGGTCCAGTACGGCAGTGGAGGGCTGTACGGGGCGGCCTTGCTCTATCCAGGTAACCCAGGTGCTGCTGATTCCACAGAGGAGGGCCAGTTCCTCACGGCGCAGACCCTGGGTGCGTCGTCGTCCCTGTATGCTGAGGCCCACCTGCTGCGGGGTGATTTTTCCGCGGTGACGGCGGATGAAGTCGCCGAGGAGCGGCGCGTTGCCGGTCATGGATAGATGCTCATCGGATCAAAGCGATCCAGGCGTTCGCTGAGCGTCAGGTGATCTGCCGGAACCGGCCCGACGCTGACCCGGCCTGCTTCCACCCGAAGCGTCGCTTCCTGATCCGCATGCAGCTTGGCTTCGAGGGTGATGGTGGAGAGTCGTCTGACCCCCAGACCATTCCTCCGCTTCTTGACCGGCACTCTGGTTTCCATACGTTTCTCCTGGATGCAATACAAGCTCTTATGGTAGAAAATATACCAGTATAAACTGTCACATTGTACCAGTTTAACAAGGCCTGTACGATGCATTCACGCCGTTAAAAACGACAGAGTAAGGATTGATCATGGACCAGCAAAAATTGGTAGATGCACAGTTTGGTGTCGCCGCAATGGATTACCTGTGGAGCTCTACCCATGCGCAGGGGGCCGATCTGGAGCGGTTACGGGCGTTGGCTGATGGTCAGCGGGATTGGCGGGTACTGGACCTCGGCTGTGGTGCCGGACACGCGGGCTTTGCGCTGGCGGGTGAGGTCATGGAGGTAACAGCTTATGATCTTTCGGCAGAGATGCTGGTGGTGGTGGCGGCCGAGGCGCAGCGGCGCAAGCTGGCGAATGTGCGGACGCAGCAAGGCGTGGTGGAAACTTTGCCTTTCGCCGATGCTTGCTTCGATCTGGTGGTGACCCGCTTCTCGGCGCACCACTGGGCGGATGTGCCGCGTGCCCTGAGGGAAGTGCGGCGGGTGCTCCAACCGGAGGGCAGGCTGGTGGTGATCGATGTAATCGCACCGGAAACACCGCTGCTGGATACCCTGCTGCAAAGTATCGAAGTCTTGCGGGATGCCTCCCATGTGCGCAATTATCGGTACTCGGAGTGGGAAGCCATGCTGGTCCTGGCGGGTTTCATGGTCAGTGACCAGCAGGCTTGGAAATTGCCTTTGTGCTTTGAGAGCTGGATAGGGCGTATGCGGACCCCGGAGTTGCGGGTCGCTGCGATCCGCAGCCTTTGCGCGGATGCCGCCACCGAGGTGCGGGACTATTTCGCCATTCAGCCGAACAACGATTGTGCCATAGATGCGGCCTGGATAGAGGCCGTACCCCAGCCCGCCTGACGCGGTCCGTCGGTGGACCGGAAACGACAACTTTCTGAGGAGACAAGTGGTGTCTGCAAAAACACTCTACGATAAATTATGGGAAAGCCATGTGGTCCATACGGAGCAGGACGGCGGGGTATTGCTCTATATCGACCGTCAGTTGTTGCACGAAGTGACCAGCCCGCAGGCCTTTTCCGGGTTGCGGGCGGCGGGCCGCAAGGCGTGGCGCATTGATGCCAATATCGCGACGGCCGACCACAACGTGCCGACCACTGATCGTGCCGCAGGGATTGTCGACGCCACCTCGCGCCTGCAGGTGGATACCCTCGACCAGAACTGTGCGGAGTTTGGCATCGAAGAATTTGGTATGCACGACAAGCGGCAGGGCATTGTGCACGTCATTGCACCGGAACAGGGCCTGACCCTGCCGGGCATGACGGTGGTTTGTGGGGACTCCCACACGGCGACCCATGGGGCGTTGGGGGCGCTGGCCTTTGGGATCGGCACCACCGAAGTGGAGCATGTGCTGGCGACCCAATGCCTGTGGGCGCGCAAATCCAAATCCATGCGCATCTGGGTGGAGGGTGAATTGGGCAATGGGGTGACCGCGAAAGATCTGGTGCTGGCCATCATCGGACGAATCGGTACGGCGGGTGGCACCGGCTACGCCATCGAGTTTGCCGGACCTGCGGTGCAGGCATTGTCGGTTGAAGGTCGCATGACCCTGTGCAATATGGCCATTGAGGCGGGTGCGCGCTCGGGCATGGTGGGCGTAGATGCCGTCACCATCGATTATCTGCGTGGCCGTCCCTATGCCCCGGTCGGCAAGGTCTGGGATCAGGCAGTTGCGGCCTGGGGCGAACTCCACAGCGACCCTGATGCGCAGTTCGACGCCGAGATTCGTCTGGAGGCTACGGATGTGGCACCCCAGGTCACCTGGGGCACCAGCCCGGAGATGGTGGTGGATATTTCCGCGCATGTCCCTGACCCTGCACTGGAAAAAGATCCGGTGCGGCGCAAGGGCTGGAGTGATGCGCTGGCTTACATGGATCTGGCGGTCGCAACACCCATCTCTTCGATAGCGCTGGACAAGGTATTCATCGGCTCCTGCACCAATGCCCGCATTGAAGACTTGCGGGCGGCGGCGGCGGTTGCCAGAGGCCATCACAAGGCCGCGTCGGTCAAGGTGGTGCTGGTAGTGCCGGGTTCCGGTCTGGTCAAGGCGCAGGCGGAGGCCGAAGGCCTGGATCGCATCTTTCGGGATGCCGGTTTTGAATGGCGGGAGCCGGGCTGCTCCATGTGTCTGGCCATGAATGCCGACCGCCTGGAACCGGGGGAGCGTTGCGCGAGCACCAGTAATCGCAATTTTGAAGGGCGTCAGGGTGCTGGCGGACGGACCCACCTGGTGAGCCCGGCAATGGCCGCAGCGGCTGCCATTGCCGGCCATTTTGTGGATGTACGTGACTGGGTCGTGCACTAAAAAACGCGCGCGGCACTGGTTACTGCGCCTCGCCTTGGGCTTGTGCAGTCTGGGCATGGTGGAGATCGGTATTTTTGCGGCAATCCGCGGCTGGTCAGCAGAATGTGCAGCCGTGGAGTATGTCGTACAGCGTCGGATGGAGAGATAATGGAAGCCTTTACCGTAGTGGAAGCGGTGGTTGCGCCGCTGGATCGTCCCAACGTGGACACTGATGCAATTATCCCCAAGCAATTCCTCAAGACCATCGAGCGCAAGGGGCTGGGTAAGCACCTCTTTGACGCCTGGCGTTATCTGGAGCGGGATGGAAAGCAGGTAAACAACCCGGATTTCGTGCTCAATCAGCCCGCTTATGCGGGCGCACAGATCCTGTTGACTCGGGAAAATTTCGGCTGTGGTTCCAGTCGTGAACATGCGCCCTGGGCCCTGGCGGATTATGGCTTTCGGGCAGTGATTGCTCCAAGTTTCGCCGATATTTTCGCCAATAATTGCGTGCAGAATGGCATCCTGCTGGTGCGCCTGCCCATGGATGTGGTGGATCATCTCTTCCATGAAGTGGCGGCGAACCCCGGCTACCATCTGCGCATCGACCTGCCGGCACAGGAAGTGCAGACCATGGGTGACAGCCGGTATCCCTTCCCCATGGATGCTGGCCACAAGCATAAACTGATGCATGGTCTGGATGACATCCAACTGACCTTGCAGCAGGAGGATGCCATCCGTGCTTACGAAACACAGCGGCGGCAAAGTGCCCCGTGGCTGTTTCGCGATGAATCTCCCAGGAGCGGGCAGATATGATTCAGGAACAGCAGGAAGAGGAGGGCGGACTGCCGCCCCTGCGTTCAGATGCGGTCATCCTTGCGGCCAAAACTAAACGAGGCAAACTTTGTAGGGTGATTGACAACACCGTCTCGGCACCCCGTGAGGAGTTGGAAGCCCTGCTCAACGACCTTATTGAGCAGGAGCACTTCGGACCTTCGGGATTGAGTGTGGCGGGAGGTAACACGATCAGTATCGGTGCCCCGCAGTCTGCCCACGTGCAACTGGGGGGAAATATCTATCGGATGATCGTGGTGGATTACGAGGCGCGACTGGAGGAGTTTTAGCGCTGCTTCTCAGGGCATCAGCCGCTGAATCACCCAGACTCCACCGGTATCTTCCGAGCGCTGGTAAAGAAAGCGGTCATGCAGTCGGCTGCGCCGCCCCTGCCAGAACTCAAAGCGTTCTGGTAACAGGCGATAGCCGCCCCAGGCGGGATTGCGAGGGACATCGCCAGTCGGGTAACGGGCCTGTAAATCGATTACCCGCTGTTCCAGTGCCGCGCGATTGGCGATGGGTTGGCTCTGCTCGGAGGCGGCGGCGGCAAAACGGCTGCTGCCGGGGCGCTGCTGAAAATAGGCCTCTGCCTCGGCATCGCTGAGCCTCTCGACCGGCCCGTTTACACGCACCTGTCGATCATTCTCCGGCCAGTAAAATACCGCGGCCGCCTGCGGATTCACCGCCAGCTCCTGCCCCTTCTGACTGCGTTGATCGGTGTACCAGCACAGACCACGTTCGTCAAAATGTTTGAGAAGGACGAAGCGGACGTCAGGGTGCCCCTCTGCGTCCGCTGTCGCTAACGCCATGGCCGTTGCATCAAAGTTGCCCGCTTCTGTTGCTGCCGCCAGCCAGTCAGCGAACTGGCGGAAGGGATCGATATTCAGATCCCGGCGATGCAACTCGCCGTGAATGAAGTCACGGCGGGTGCCGCGGTGGTCTATTTCGCCTTCCATATTGCCCCCGGTCGCTTGTTACCACTTACGCCTTGCGTTCGATGACTCCGTCAGCACTGCCAAACAGCATCACATCCGCACGCCGATGGGCAAATATGCCATTGTCCAGCACGCCCGGAATCGCATTGATGCTTTCTTCCATCCGCAACGGGTCAGAGAGATCGAGTCCGGTGACGTCGAGGATGACATTGCCATTATCCGTCGTGACGCCATTGCGCAGGGTGGGGCTGCCACCGAGTTTCACCAGTTGCCGGGCGACAAAGCTGCGGGCGAAAGGAATCACTTCCACGGGCAGGGGGAATTTGCCGAGCATCGGTTTGTCCTTGCTGACATCCGCGATGCAGACGAAGAGGCGGGCAGCACTGGCAACAACCTTTTCACGGGTAAGGGCGCCGCCGCCACCCTTGATGAGGCGGAAGTGCGGATCGACCTCATCAGCACCATCGACGTAGACCGGGATATCGCCGGTACCATTGAGGTCGAGCACGTTGAGGCCTTGCGCCTTGAGGCGGTTTTCGGTGGCGATGCTGGAAGCCACATAGCCGTCCACATGGATATTGGCAGCACCCAGCGCCTCGATGAAGAAGTTGGTGGTGGAGCCGGTACCTACCCCGACGACCATGCCGGGCTGGATGTAGCGTAAGGCTGCCTCGGCCGCCATTTTTTTGAGTGCATCAGCATTCATAGTGTTTTCCTTTGGGTGTTGGTGTGGAGGGGAGACGTTGTATAAAAGCATGGGTGAGTGCCGCCGCAGAGGCCGGATTCTGGCCGCTGAGGATAAGGTGGTCGGTGGCGATATGGTTTTGCCACGGAGCGCCGGTGCTCACCCGAAAGCCTTCCTGCCGCAGGCGATTTTCCAGCGTATAGGGCCAGCGTCCGGCCAGCGATGTTGCCGATTCCTCCGCAGCACTGAAGCAGGTCACCTGTTGTCCGCAGAATGGCGAACGGTTTGCGCCGCCACAGGTGGCCAGGAGTGCCGCCGTGCCGTGACAAAGGGTGGCGATGGGCTTTGCCGCCGCCACGCAGTGGCGCAGTAACCGGTCCACGCTGGCTGTCTGACAGAGGTCCACGAGCGGCCCGTTGCCTCCGGGAATGAAAACGCCGATTAATGTGTCCAGATCTTTGCCCGTCAGCACATCTAAATCAATGGGTGTGTGCAAGTCCGTTATTTGCCTGACGGCGTCACCTAAACAGGCGGCCTTGCCGTAGTCTCCACCGAGCGTGGCCGGGTCCAGACTCTCGGCATCGACTGGCGGCGGTACACCGTCTGGGGTGGCTACCTGGGGTCGCCACCCTGCTTTGCGCAGTATCTGCCAGGGTGTTACCAGTTCTTCCGCCCAGAAGCCGGTAGTTACTTCTGTGCCATCGTTGAGGCGAAGACGCTGCGCTGAACTGAGCAGAATCAGGACGAAAGGTTGGGTATTCATGCCGCAAGTCTAACATGGTCAGCAGGCAAGGAAAGGGTGGGTTCGGTATGGGCAGTTTTATCTATGTGGTACTCCGTAATGACCTTGCGCAAATGACTTTTGGGTGGCAGGCCGGTAGTGGATCAGTAATTTGTGTGTCTGTGTATTGCGATCCCTTCGGCGGAGTGTATGGCTGGTTTTTGACAAAAATAACGCTAGAAGATATTTTTATTAGGTTATAATCATTCATAAATAAAATATTTAGATTCTAAAATATTTTGTTTATGGTGTTTGCGGCATGTCAACCATGATTTGTATCAATCTGATTTTATTTGTATTCAATACAAATAGTATATTGATATATAATTATTTTTTAATATGAAATGTTGCCTGTGTGCGTTGATAATTAGCACTTGCTTAACCCCAAAAATATTTGTGGCAAATTTCTATTGCTTTGCGCTGCCTGCTGGAATAGCTTTACAACCAAGCAGTCAATAAGAATAAAAAAGTATAAGTTTATACTATTTACCCTGGTGTAGTACTTTGTGCGCACGCAAGGAATGTGATTATGAAACTGCAAGCATCGGCGTCAGTATCTGCTGATAATCCATTATTCTGGTTCTTTTGGCCACCGCCTACTGTCCGAGGCATCGCGAATCTGCTGTTTCTTCTCGCCTCGCCTATCGCCTTTGCCAAGATGTTCTTTCTCGTTTGGTTTTTCACCATCTATGTGTTCTTCGACGGCGCCCGTTCGTTTAGTGGATTGGTTTCTACGAATGTCGGTAACTTGTTGAATCGTCTGCTGATCGATATCGGGGAAAGTAATCGGATAGTGACCGCTATCCTGTCATATCGCGGATGGTCTGTAGTCCGCCAGGGAGAAATATAAATGCAAGTGAAGTGGAGGAATAGCCTGAAAAACGGGTGGCGCTATGCCGCCCTCGCGCCGATTCTGCTGCTCGACGGCTGCGCTGGTAACCCCTATTGGATATTCGATCCAAAAGGATTGATGGCCGATACCAGTCTGTTTTATCTGCTGGTGGATGTCGGAATCATGGGTACTATCGTTGGGCTGACTGCCCTGTTGGTGGTCTGGTTCATGTGGCGCTATCAGAAGGGTAAAAACCGGGGAAAATATGATCCTGTCTGGTCCCATTCCAATACCATTGAAGTGGTTGTCTGGGGTATTCCCATCATAGCCGTCGGCGTTTTGTCGTATTTTGCCGTAGTCGGCACCTTCGAAATAAATCCGTATAATCCGACAGTTATTTCCAAACAACGGAAGCCTGCAAGTGATCCGGTCGAGGTGGATGTCATTGCTACCGACTGGCAGTGGCTCTTTGTCTATCCGCAGTATCACATGGCCGTAGCCAATGAACTGGTGCTGCCTGCGCATACCCCGGTATTTTTCCGTTTGACCTCGACCGCCGTGACCACAACGTTCTTTATCCCGCAACTGGTAGGCATGATTGACGTGATGCCCGGCATGCGTACGAAAAATGCCCTGGAAAGCAGCAATATCGGGGAATATCAAGGGATCGCTTCGGATTATGCCGGCGCGGGTACCTCGTGGATGACTTTCAAGACCAACATATTGAGTTCAGCCGACTTTGGTCAATGGGTGCAAAGGGTGCGGCAGTCCCCGACATCCATGACCTACACCAGCTTCAATAATTACGCTGACCCATATATCAATGTGCATCACAAGGTGGCGTATTTTTCGTCGGTGCAGGATGGTTTGTTTGATCATGTCATCGACGAGGTCATGAATGGAAAAACCTGGCCTATCCCGCCAATGATGACGGAAAACATGGTGGCGTATATGCAGAAGCAAAACGCCCAACATCGCGACTAGCAACAGGAGGATTGAGTGATGCTCGTAGATTTAGCCGGAGGCTGGAACCCCATGTGGGGGCGCCTTGCCTGGTCTCAGATTCCTTATGACAACCCCATCCTGGCCCCACTGTTTGTCGCGGTGGTCGTCGGGGCCATTCTGGTGCTGAGTCTGATCACTTACTATGGGAAATGGACCTACCTGTGGAAGGAATGGCTGACCACTGTGGATCATAAAAAGCTGGGTGTGATGTACATCCTCATCGGTTTAGTGATGCTGTTCCGTGGTTTCATTGATGGCCTGATGATCCGGACGCAGCAGGCCTGGGCCGTAGGCGCGCATTCCTCGGGAGTGTTCGGCGCAACGCACGGTTACTTGACCCCATTCCATTTCGGTCAGATCTACAGTGCTCATGGGGTGATCATGATTCTGCTGGCGGCGACGCCGTTGCTGGTCGGTTTCATGAACATCATTGTGCCGATTCAAATCGGTGCCCGCGATATGGCCTATCCCTACCTGAACGCTTTGGGGCTGTGGTTTACTGCCGCGGCGGGGGCACTGATCATGATTTCTCTGTTCGTTGGCGATTTCGCGCACAACGGCTGGTTTGGATATGCACCGATTTTTGAGTTGCAATATAGTCCAGGCGTGGGCGTGGATTACTGGATATGGACCATGGAACTGGTGGCGCTGGGTACCACTCTGGGCGGCATCAACATTCTGGCGACCATCATCAAGATGCGTGCCCCGGGCATGACCTGGGGTCGATTGCCAATCTTTGTCTGGGCCACACTCTCTGCGAACGTGATTGCGCTGACTTCTTTCCCTGCATTGCAGGTGGCACTTGCATTGATCGCTGCAGATCGGTATCTGGGTGCCCATTTTTTTACGGCAGGTCTGGGCGGTAATCTGATGCTCTACACCAACCTGTTCTGGATCTGGGGTCATCCGGAAGTCTATTTCGTGATTCTTCCGGCTTTCGGCATGATGTCGGAAATCTTCCCGACCTTCTCGGAGAAGCCATTGTTTGGTTACATCACCATGGTGCTGGCCAGTATGGCTATTGCCGGCGTTTCCTGGCTGGTCTGGTTGCACCACTTCTTTACCATGGGCGCGGGCCCTTACGTCAACAGCGCCTTCAGTGTGGCCACCATGCTGGTCGGCATCCCTACCGGAGTGAAGGTGTTTAACTGGGCATTTACCATGTATCGCGGCCGCCTGACCTTTAACACCGCCATGCTGTGGGCTATCGGCGCACTTTTTCTGCTGCTGATAGGCGGGCTGACCGGCATGATGCTGGCTGTTCCAGCCATCAATTATATGGTCCACAACAGCGTTTTCGTGGTCGCGCACTTCCACACCATGCTGCTGGTGATTGTGTATGCCATTTTTGCTTCGGTAATCTACTGGTTTCCGAAGGTCTTCGGCTTCAAGTTGGATGAGTTTTGGGCAAAGACCATGTTCTGGCTTTTTTCCGCAGGTACGACA
>JAKBXD010000048.1 GCA_021840785.1 Pseudomonadota bacterium | reverse complement strand
AGTGCGGGAACTTGGCGCCTGGATGGGCCTTCAGCCATTGTACCGCCATTTTTTCGCGGTAGGTGTCGAGGATCATCCGGTCCCAGCCCGGGAAGCCGGTGGCCAAATGCTTTTTCATCGCTGTGGAGATATTGCCCGCCTGGGAGCGCGAGACGAACTCGCCGAAGTCCTCAAACGACACCTTATGATCCAGCAAATCATTAAACAAAAAAAGGCGCTGCGGATAGCTGATCCAGGGATTGGACCACTTGCCGAGTACCGAGAGGTTTTCATAAATCGCATAAGGGTTATCAACACCGAGAGGTATACCACCCGTCCCGCTCGCGCCACCTGGTAACAAGGACTGCGTCCAGCCCGGATTGGGGACCAGGCCACGCCCAGAGTAGTATTCCGGCCAGGTACGCTGCACAAAGTCAGAATCTGAAGCCGCCGTCGTCCACTGATGACCCTGCGCAGTCACCTCGCCATCGGCCATGAAATTCACAAACAAGGTGTTATGACGGGCAAGATGATAGAGGTTGGGCAGATCCTTGGGCCCATACAGGTCAAGGCGCGGCTCCGCCCAGGCCCCGGCACGTTGGTAATCACCCAGATCTTCGTCGAAGGTCTTGTTCTCGCGCAAAATGAAGACCACGTAATGGATGTGTTTGCGCAGAAAGGCAGCGCTTTTGACGTCTTCCGCGTGACGCGCGTGACGTTGGGCATCAGTAAAATCGTCATTGCGCAGGCTTTGCCGGGTCCAGGCCGGGAGATGGGTCGAGAGGTCATTCAGGTCAATTTTCTGAATGAGTCCGTCCATCATGTCGCCCACCCACTGGTGGTCGACGTTGGGGCCGGAGCCCAGGCCTTTGGCGCCTACCACATAGAGGGCGTTGCCCGCATGAGTGATCGCCGTTGGGTACCAGCCTGTCGGGATGAGGCCGAGGCCTTTGCCAGTCAGCGCGTTATAGACGGCGACGTCGTTGTTGCCGGCATTGGCGACAAAGAGTTTACCATCGACGATGGTCAGGCCGTCGGGATAGCTGCCTGGCGGGGCGTCGGGATAGGGGCTGTCATTGAGAAAGCGTTTGACGCTGAGTTTGATGGTGTCCACTTCGGCGATACGGTCGACATTGGCGAGGGCTACAAAAACATCCGGCGAATGAGGGACGGCGGCCAATGCCGTGGGGTGGACACCGGCATCGGTACTGTCGGGACCGGGAGGGGGGCCGACACGCACGGTACCCAATAGCTTCATGGATGCAGGGTCCACTACCGCAACGGCGTTACCACCCCAGAGGCTGATTACCAGCTTCTGGCCGCCATCGGCAAAAGTGACCGCGTAGGGGTAGGGTCCAACATTGAGGTAATCGGTCTGCCCACTCTGAATGTTGACGCGGGCCAGGCTGTTGGACAGCATACCCGTCACATAGAGATAGTTACCGTGGGGACCCACGGCAACGGCATCGGGATAAAACAGTCTGGGCTGATTAATGTGGTGCCCCTGATATTCGTAGGGGTACTGGTCTTTTGGAAAAGGTTGCCAGGTCAGAGGATAACGGCGTAGGAGCGCGGGCTTGCCACCCCTTAGCGCAAAGGCGGCGACATCGCCACTCTCTCCACCGGCTGCATAGATCGTCTGGTCGGCGCCTGCCACCATGCCTTGAAAGAAGCTTTGATGAGCGATGGTTTCACCATGCAAATCAGTGATATCGTTGGGTCTGGGAGCCGCTTTCTTGGCATCTTTTTTGTAGGCGACAATTTCTGCCACCCGCTCCAGGGTCTTCTGATCGTAGAGGGTGATGGTCTGCGCGCGCGTCGCTCCGTTGGCCAGGGCGGCCACATGATTCCCTACCGGCACCACCTCAGTCACGAAGTTGGGGGCACCGTTGACCAAGCCCACGGGACTGACGATACGCCCTGTAGGCAGGATGTGGGTCACCCAACCTTTGTTTTCTGCACTGACGTGGATCGGGCCATTGATGTTGCGGGTGTTGGGGGGGGAGACGCCCTCAGACCACGCATAGCCGGCGCAAAAAATGTTTAAAAACAGCATAAAAAAACATACCGTCAGATTCCGACACCCTTTTTCCATGCCTTTTACTCCTCAGTACAACAGTACGGCGATTCGCGGTCGACACGACCGAAAAACGATGTTGCGGGAAATACCGATGGCTGCCGGGCTGATCGGAATACTGAAAAGAGGGGTGGGCCTCTTGGGGCTTATATTTGCCAGTCCGAGCGAACTAAATTGCGTTTCGCGGGCATCCGTAGTCCGGTCAACGACGCCGGCCTACTTCTTGTAGTTTTTCCGCCGGAACAGATCAATCTTCCGCGAAACCAGCCGGTCCAGGAAAAGAAAACCGTCGAGATGATCCATTTCATGCTGAACGGCTCGGGCCTCGAAGCCTTCGCACTCGTAACTCCGCTCTCGTCCCGAGGCATCCTGCGCCTGCACTTGTATGCGTTCGGCGCGGATGACATTGCCGGTAAAGTCCGGCACCGACATGCAGCCCTCGCGGCCCACCGCCATGCCCTCCCACGCCACCAGCTCGGGATTGATCAACACCATGAGCCCGTGGCAGTTCTCCCCCAGCTTGGGACGCACGTCGACAAGCACGATGCGCTGCGGACGGTCCACCTGTGGCGCCGCAATACCCACCCCCCCCGGACCGGCGTACATGGTTTCCGTCAGATCACCGACAAAATGGTGCAGGTCGTCGTCAAATACACTGACCGGCTCGGCTTTGCGCTGCAGCCTGGGGTCCGGATAGGTCAGAATGGAAAGCACCGCCATCAGAACACCGCCGCCTCGATGGGATGCACACCGATTTCCACTCCTTCCCTCTCCCGCAACGGCGCCACGGCCTTGCGGACACTCTCCACCCCCTCTGGCGCATAGCCTTGAATGACCATCACATAGAGTGGCCGCTCGGCACTGCCGGAACTCTCGCTTTCCAAATCAATCACATTGAAACCGATGGCCGCCAAGGCCCCGGTGACGCCCGCGACAATGCCCGGATGATCGGCCCCGTAAACGGTGACCCGGGTGTTCGGCATATCTGCGCTCAGCGCCACGCTGGGGATAGGGTCCAGATGCACCCGCAGATTGAGGCGTTTGATGGCAGGGTCCAGCGCCATTTCCACGGAACCCAGATCACGCGGATAATCGATGACCTGCATAATGGTGAAGTAACCGCCGAGACGCATCATCGAGGCATCGCCGATGGAGCAGTCTGCAGTGAACAGGGCTTGGGTGACGGCGGCGACGATACCGGGGCGATCTTCGCCGATGACGGTGAGAAGGGCTTGACTCATCCTAGACTCCTATGGCGAGGGCTTTCGCCTGTACGAGATAACGAAAACAGTATTCCAGCAATTCGAGATGATGCCTGGCCGCCAGGAAATCCGGGCCCCAGGCCGTCACCCCGTGCTGATGAATCAGCGCACCGGGAACGCGAGGCAGCGCCTGGGCAAAGGCTCTGTCCATATCTTCGGCAATCCGGGGGACATTCACATGATTGGCGAAGACCGGCAGATCCACCCGCGGCTCGGCATCGGGCACGCCCAGACCTTTGAGCATTTCCAGAGTTGGCAGGCGCAACCGGCCCTGCTGCGCAAAGTGCCCGCAGAGATTGGCCTCGATGGAGTGGACGTGGAAAATGACCTGGGCGTCAGGCACATGCCGATAGACCACCTCATGGATGGCGACTTCAGCAGAGGGTTTACGTCCCGGCGGGGCCTGCACAACCTGCCCCCGCAGATTCATCAGGACAAAATCCTCGGCGCCCAACTGATCCTTGGGACGGCCGCTGGCGGTAATCCAGAAAGCGTCCGCATCGCGGCGTGCCGACAGGTTGCCCGCGGTGCCCAGCATCCAGCCCCGCGCATAAAAATCGCGAGCCGCCGCCGCGAGATGGGTGCGCGGATCATGGTGCATGGGTAGGCTCCCGCCACCAGCCGCGTTGCTCAAGGGCGGCGCTCACATCCCGGAAGTCATCGAAGGGCAGGAAGGCACGCCCCTCCTCCCGCAGATATTCCGCGAGACGGTCCCGTGCACAGACCAGGGGACACTGCCGGGCCACCCGCAAATCGGTGATGGAGTCCCCAATGCAGACGGCATCCTCGGGTTGATAGTGCGCGATCACGGCGGCCTTGGCCACCAGTTCATGGTCATCCTGCCAGGGCGAGAACACCCGCAGGTATTCGCCGGTGATATCCGCCTCAAGACCATGGACGGCGTAAATTTCCTGACGATAAGGGGCGAGGGCGATCTCGGCCATGCGCGTGAAGCCGCCGGTGACGACAATAAAGGGGATATCGGCCTTTTTGGCCTGGGCCAGCAACCCGACCAGCCCCGGACGCAATGCCGTATCCCGTACAAAATCCTCCAGCTCCGACCAGCGCCGCGAGGGGATGGTGCCGAGCACCTGGGGCAGACCATCGCGCAGGGTCAGGCGCTGCGCATAGATTTCCGGCAAGACCCGGGCGGCGGCCTTCGGCGCAAAATGGTGCATAAGGGCCACGAAGACTTCGGCCTCGGTGATGGTGCCGTCGAAGTCACAAAAAATGGCTCTTTGCATCAGCCCTGCCCCCATTTTTCCACCGCCGCCCGCAAGGGCCCGGCGGGCAAATCTTCCAGAGTGCGCGGCGCCGCATCCTGCCAGCGCTCGATGGCTTCGTGAAAAGCCAGTACCCCGCTCGCGGCACCCTGGGGATGGTCCATGATCCCGGTCCCCGCGTTGAGGATGACTTCGGTTCCATAGTCATCGAGGATGCGCCCCACCATGCCGGGATGCACGCCCGCCGAAGGCACCGGCGCCACGCCCCGCGCCCGCAGCGCGGCGACGATGGCCCATTCGTCCGCCGCGGCGAAGGGCAGACTGCCATAATGGGCCGGATAGAGCACCGCATCCGCACCGCCACAAGCCATCAATGTGCCCAGCAAGGCGCCATAGGCAAAACCGTAATCCGGCGCGCCGCACCAGGCACCCGCCAGGGCGGGATGGGTGAAGATCGGTACATCGATGTCGGGATCGGCGGCCAGTGCCTCCAGTACCGGAAAACCATACGCCAGCACATTCAGGAGCAGCGCATTGGCGCCGGCGGCCACCAGTTGCAACGCCAGCGTCTGCACCTGCTGGGCATCCCCCGAGAGATTCACCGCGTAGAGCAAATCACGACCCGTCTGATCACGCCGCGCCTCGATCACCGGCGCGCAGGCCTCCCAGCGCGCCAGGGTCGCCGCCATCGGCAGGTCCGGGAGGATTTCGTCATCCTTGATGATATCCAGCCCGGCAACGGCAACCTCCGCCAGAATCGCGGCATGATCCGCCGCCGTCAGCCCCAGCGCCGGTTTGAAGATGGCCATGACCAGGGGTCGTTCATGCACCCCCAGTCGTTCGCGGATGCCGCCCAGCCCGAAGCGTGGCGCCTGCCCGAAGCGCTCCGGCAGACGAATGGCCATCACCTTGGCGGGACCCGCCAGGGAGTATTTGCCGAAAATCATTGTGAGCAGGCTGCCGAGGCGACCATCCACATTGGCGGCGGGGAAGCGCACCGTGGCCTGATGTCGCCCAGCCGCCAGTTCGGCAATGGCGATCACCTCCCCCAGATGACCACGCAACTGCGCCTCCCGGTGCTGAAAGCGTGCATCCCAGCTCCCTGCAGTCTGGCCGATGGCGATGGCCTGCGCCTGCCGCCGGGCGTCTATCCCGGCGGGGAACTGGTAATCGACCTCAATAAAAGTCGTCATGGGTTGGGGAAATGCTGAAGGGCGCGGTCCGTATAATGCGGGGTCCAGCCACCGCGCGCACTGAAGTAGCGCACCGCTTTGATCCGCTGCGCATCATTCAGGCGGAACCAGTGTTCCACGTCCGCCGGGATGTGAACATAATCCCCCGCCTGCACGGTCAATTCGACTTGTGCACCGTCTTCCAGAACGAAGCCAAAAACACCTTCTCCGTCCACAATATAGCGAACCTCTTCATCATCATGGGTGTGCATACGATGGAAGCGGGCGTTGAGTTCCGGCAACTGTGGATGCTCGGGATACAACACGACCAGATCCCGCTCCTGATAACCCTTTTCCCGCTGCAAACGCTGGAAGACATCGTCCAGAGCCGTCAGCAACGCCACCTGCGCCTCCGCATCCAGTTGGGGCTGAGCCAGCAGCGCCGCGGCGCGCCCCCCCGTCACCGGGATCGTCTGCAAGGTGATGCCCAGGGGGGCCAGGATGGTGGCAATCTGCGCCGCGTCCGTGATCCGCCGCGCAGATTCTGCATATTGCAAAGTCGCCATGCTATACGTCCTCCTTCCAGATCAGAGAAGCCATACGTCCGGTAACACCGTCACGCCGATAAGAGAAATAACGTGCCGGGTCAGCCACCGTACACAGATTACCACCAAAAATGGTCTGCACGCCGGCCCGCTGCAAACGTCGCCGCGCCAGTGCATAAATATTCGCGAGCCAGCGGTCCCCATGCCCGGGGCGGAAGGCGGCCGCCGCCCCGGCATCCTCCGCCAGGAAAGCCGCCCGCACTTCCGGCCCAACCTCGAAATGTTCAGGTCCGATGGCAGGTCCCAAGTATATCAAAATATCCTCTGGTGCCACCGGCATGGCGGCCACACCGCGTTCCAGGATACCCGCCAACAAGCCACGCCAGCCGACGTGAAAAACACCGATATGACGACCGTCCCCGCCGCAAGCCAGCACCGGCAGACAATCGGCGGTGAGCACCGCCAGCACCACGCCCGGTATGGCGGTGACTGCGCCATCCGCTTCCAAAGCGCGCGCTGGCGCGACCGTCAGGGCGGCGACCCCCGTGCCATGCACCTGCCGCAACCAACGGGGCTCGCCAGGTAATTCCAGCATGGTCCGCAGCCGTTCCCGATTCCTTGCCACCGCCTCCGGCGCATCGCCCACATGGTCGCCGAGATTGAGTGATGCATAGGCGCCCTGACTGACACCGCCGCTGCGCACGGTGATGGCACTGCGTACCCCGTAGGGCACGGGCCAGTCCGGCACCCAATAACCAGCCTCTTCAGTCGCCATCACGCGCATCGCGCAGCAGAGTCAGCAATTCGGTCATGTCTTCAGGCAGCGGGCTTTCCCAGGTCATCAGCGCCCCGCTTTCCGGATGGTAGAGGCGTAAACGCCAGGCATGCAAAGCCTGGCGGCGGAACTGCCGCCAATGGGCCAGCGCGACCTCATCCAACCCTTGCGGAACCATCATCCGCCCCCCATAGACCGGATCACCCACCAACGGGTGGCCGATGTGTGTCATGTGCACACGTATCTGATGGGTACGCCCCGTCGCCAGACGCAGGCGCAGGTAGCTATGGCGGGGGAAGCGCTCCACCAACCGATATTCGGTCTGCGCCGGTCGGCCGTCATCGCGCACGGTCATCCGCAGGCGGTCGTGGGCATGGCGGCCGATGGGCGCGTCTACCCGGCCACCACCGGTCATCGGCCCCATCACCAGCGCGAGGTATTCGCGGTGCATGGTATGGTCACCGAGCTGGTCGATCAGTGACTGTCGCGCCATCTCGCTTTTCGCCACCACCAGCAGGCCCGTAGTGTCCTTGTCCAGCCGATGGACAATGCCGCCGCGGGGCAGGTAGGCATTATCCGGCACATGGGCCAGCACGGCATTGACCAGCGTGCCGTCGGCATGACCGGCGCCGGGGTGGGTAAGCTGCCCTGCCGGCTTGTGCACAACGAGGATATCCGCATCTTCATACAGAATATGCAGCGGCAAATCCTGGGCCAGCCAAGTGCTGGGCTCGATCTCCGGCCAGTTGATTTCTACCTGTTCACCACCGCGAATCCGTGCGCTGGGCTTTTCGACCACACCATCCACCAGAATCCGGCCATCCCGCACCAAGGTCTGGATACGACTGCGGCTGGTTTCCGGCAGCAACTGACTCAACACCGCATCGAGACGTTGGCCAGCCTGCTCCTCTGGCAAAATCATGGGAATACCCGTACTATCGTCGCTCATGGTTCGCCACTATAGACTATTGTCCTTCATGAGCAAACGCATACTGATATCCCTGTGCTGTACCGCCCTGATCGCCGGTTGTGCCAGCAGCCCGAATAAACCTGACAGCTCTGCGGATCGCCACGAGTCTGCCGAGACGCTGTTCCAACCCGCCCAAAAGGCCATGGAGCACGGCGACTACACCTCTGCCATTAAGCAGTACGAAGATCTCGAGACCCGCTACCCATACGGCCCTTACGCCGAACAAGCGCAACTCAATACGGCATACAGCTATTATCAGCGCGGGGATTCCAAGGCGGCGGTGGCGGCGGCGGAGCGCTTCATCAAACTGCACCCGGCCAATCCTCACGTGGATTACGCCTGGTATCTGAAAGGCATCGCTTATTACCAGGCCATTCAGGGTGTGGAGGAGAACCCCAGACCTGCCGAGGAGGCCTTCAGCACCCTCGACACGCTGGCGAAACGCTGGCCAGACAGTGCCTATGCCATTGATGCCCGCCTGCGCATGGCCAAGATCATCGACCTCCTCGGCCAGCGCAACCTGAACATCTGCAAATTCTACTATGTGCGTCACGCTTATGTCGCTGCGGCGAACCGCTGCAATACAGTGATCACCCGCTACCAGCTGAGCCCCGCGCGGGAAGAGGCGCTCTATTATCTGGCGCGCTCCTACCGGCATCTGAATCTGCCAAATCTGGCGCGGACCACTGCCTCCGTACTCGCCTATAACTATCCGAAGAGCAAGTATCTTTCTGATCTCGGCAGTAGCGCGAAGCCCTAAGCGGAGACTCCGGCGGGGCGATCAGCGTCCCGCCATTATTCTCATCAGACCGCCTCATCGCCCTCTTCTCCGGTACGGATGCGTATCACCCGATCCACCGCACTGACGAAAATCTTACCATCACCGATCTTGCCGGTCCGCGCCGCCAGCTCAATGGCTTCAATGGCGCGATCCGCCATATCATCGCTGACCACCACCTCCAGCTTGAGCTTGGGTAGGAAATCCACCACATACTCCGCGCCACGATAGAGTTCCGTATGTCCCTTCTGACGGCCAAAACCCTTGACCTCGGTGACCGTCATGCCGGCCAGACCCAACTCCTGAAGAGCCTCGCGCACATCATCCAGTTTGAAGGGCTTAATGATCGCCTCAATTTTTTTCATCGCAGAACTCCTCTTGCAGACAACAGGGCTTCCCAGGAATGGTAACCATTGGTAATAGGATAACGCCGATCCTTGCCGAATGCGCGGGCGCTGATCCGCACGCCTGGTGCCGCCTGACGACGTTTATATTCGGCACGGTCAATAAGCCTTAGCACCCGTGTCACCGTTTCCACCGAAAAACCGGCGGCAACGAGCTCCGCAGCGCTGCGATCTTCTTCCACATAAGCGGCAATAATGGCATCCAGGACCTCATAAGGAGGCAGGCTGTCCTGATCGCACTGATCCGGCGCCAGCTCCGCCGAGGGTGGCCGGGTCAGCACCCGCTCCGGAATCACCGGACCCAGGCTATTGCGGTAACGGGCGAGACGATAAACCAAGGTCTTCGGGCAATCCTTGATCACCGCAAAACCACCGGCCATATCGCCATACAGGGTCGCGTAACCAACGGCAATCTCGCTCTTATTACCCGTGGTCAGCAGTAGATGGCCGAATTTGTTGGAATAGGCCATGAGCAACGCGGCGCGAGTACGTGCCTGCAAATTCTCTTCCGTGGTATCGGCCGCGCGTCCGGCAAAAAGCGGTGCCAGCGTCTCCAGATAGGTGTTGAACGGCCCCTCGATGGACACGATGTCGGTGCGCACCCCCATACTCTGCGCCTCAGCCAGCGCGTCCACAATACTCATCTCCGCCGTATAGCGGGAGGGCATAATCAGGGCGTGGACCCGTTCCGGACCAAGGGCGTCCACCGCTATCGCCAGAGTCAGCGCCGAGTCCACCCCGCCGGACAGACCCAGCACCACGCCAGGGAAGCCATTTTTTTCCACATAATCATGTACGCCCAGACGCAATACCTCGTAGACTTCGGCGGTCTCATCCGGCAGCGGTCGCAGTGGCCCGGCAGCCTGTATACGGATATCGTCGTGATCCTTGTCGATATCCAGCAACGCCAGCATCTCCTCACACTGGGATGCGCGTAGCGCCAACAGCCCATGCTGGTCTACCGCAAAGGACTGGCCATCGAAGACCAGTTCATCCTGGCCGCCCACCAGGTTCACATAAATGATGGGCAGATGACACTGGGCGGCCAGGGCACCCACCTGATCTTCCCGGGCACGCTGTTTGTTCAGGTGATAAGGCGACGCGTTCAGCACCAGCAGCAGGTCTGCGCCTTGGGCCTGGGCGGCGTGCGCCACTCCCGGCCCATGCCAGACATCCTCACAAATGGCCACCCCATACCGCAGTCCGGCATAGGCAAACACCAGCGACTGCGCCCCCGGCGTGAAGTAACGCGCCTCATCAAATACCGCATAATTCGGTAGACAGTGTTTGTGATAAACCGCCTCGACCCGCCCCCCGCGCAGCAGACTGGCACTGTTGTAGAGACGCTCCTGCTCACGTTGCGGATGCCCTACCAACATGGGCAGAGGCGCTTCTGTCGCGAGACGCTGCAAGGCAGCATCGCAGACCTGCAAAAAGTCTGCACGCAAGAGCAAGTCTTCCGGAGGATAACCACTGAGAGCCAACTCCGGTGTCACCAGCAGGTCGGCCCCCGCGGCCTGTGCCTCGGCAGCGGCGGCCAGCAGACGATCGGCGTTGCCCGCCACATCGCCGACCCGGCAGTTGATTTGCGCCAGGGCGATGCGCATCAGCGCCCCAGTACCTCGGCCACCCGGGTGCCCAAATCGGCGGGGGAATGCACACAATGGACGCCCGCCGCTTCCAGTACCGCATATTTGGCCGCCGCCGTTCCTGCGCCACCGTCGATGATAGCCCCCGCATGACCCATGCGCTTGCCCTTGGGCGCCGTGGAACCAGCAATGAAAGCCACCACCGGTTTACGGACATGCTTCTGGATAAAGGCCGCCGCGTCCTCCTCCATGCGTCCGCCGATCTCGCCCACCATGACAATCACCTCGGTCTGCGGGTCCGCCTCAAAAAGCTGCAATATTTCAATAAAATCCATGCCAATCAGGGGGTCTCCGCCGATGCCCACGCAGGTACTCTGCCCCAGGCCCAGGCGGGTGGTCTGCTCTACCGCTTCATAGGTGAGGGTGCCGGAGCGGGAAACAATGCCTACCCGTCCGGTCTGGTGAATGGCGCCGGGCATGATCCCGATCTTGGACTGTCCCGGCGTGATGATTCCCGGACAGTTAGGGCCGATGAGTCGCGTCGCTGTGTCCGCCAGATAATGCTTCACCATCAGCATGTCATGCACCGGAATACCTTCGGTGATGCAGACGATGAGTTGGATACCCGCGGCAGCCGCCTCAATGATCGCATCGGCGGCAAAAGGTGAGGGTACATAGATCACACTGGCCTCGGCCCCGGTATCCTGCACAGCACCAGCCACCGTATCAAACACCGGCAGATCAAGATGGCGGCTGCCGCCCTTGCCGGGGGTCACCCCACCCACCATGCAAGTGCCATAGGCCATGGCCTGTTGCGAGTGAAAAGTCCCCTGCTTGCCGGTAAAGCCCTGGCAGATCACACGCGTTTCGCGGGACAGCAATATGCTCATAGATGCACCAGAATCATGATAAGAAGAATACCAATTACCGCCTCTCCGAGGAGCAGAAGAAGCACATAGGGATTGCGCCGGGGTGCCGGACCGATTTTATCGACATCCGCGCGCAAAGCCGCCAGATCCCGGCGCAACGCATCGATATCGTCAGCCTGCGCGACAGATTTAAGCCGCTCATCGAGAATCTGATCGAGCAACACCGCCATCTCCGCCATCACCTCAGCACTTTTTTGATCGGCACCACGTTTTACATAGACATCGGCGAGACGGGAAATCAGCGGGCCGGAGCTGCGCAGCACCGGCCACAGGCGTTGTAACCAGAGGATATTGATAGACACGTCAACCCTGTGCCGCGGCGACAGCTTTCATCGCCGCATCCGTAAGACCGTCGGCGGTGATCAGGGAGAGACCACTGTCACGCAGCAGGGCCATGCCCTCCTCCTTTTTAGTGCCCTCCAGACGCACCACCACCGGCAGATGAATACCCACCTCTGCCGCGGCCTGGATGATGCCTTCCGCGAGCAGATCACAGCGGGTGATGCCCCCGAAGATATTGACCAGTATCGCCTTCACCCGGATGTCCGAGAGAATGAGCTTGAAGGCCTGGGTGACCTTGTCCGCGGCCGCGCCACCGCCCACATCCAGAAAATTGGCGGGCTCGCCGCCGTGTAGTTTGATCAGATCCATGGTCGCCATGGCCAGA